>JAFGMS010000343.1 GCA_016927375.1 Anaerolineae bacterium | reverse complement strand
GTTTCGAGCGTATTGTCGTACTGCCGGTGGCCGTCTACCGTCTCGGCAATCACACCCGTGCCATATTCCAAGGGTGGTCCCATCCGCGCTTGCATGTCCATCTCTTCCGAGACTTCAACCAGTGTCTGGTCTGTCAGGAGCAGCTGTGTGCGCTCATCAGCCCGTATCCGGACTTCAGCTGCTCCCAGGAGGGTAAGCGCTTCTCGAAGTAACCGGTGGGCAATTTCCTCGTAGTCGGTCCATTGTTGGATACCGGGCAGCTGCTGCTGTGCCGCTTCAAAGACACTATCCAGTAGTTTCTCCCGGTGAGCCAGTTGCCGCGTCTGTGCCTCCAGCTGGGCCGAGGCAGCAGCCTGACTCCGGATGCGCGCTGCCTCTCGACGGCCCTGTTCCAGTATCTCGGCACGCTCAACATCTGCCTGCTTCTGAGCTTGCTGCCGTATGGCTTTAGCTTTGGCTTGAGCCGCTGATAGGATTTGCTCGACCTCGCTATTGGCTTCACCCAGCACAGCACGAGACAGCATTCGTATACGTTCTTCTGTCGATATCAAGTTCATCGTTCAAGTACTCAGTTCTTTCGTTTATACCTGTAACCCCTGATAACAAGGACAATCCGGCACCATCTGGCATCACCGCCATTGTTGGGGAGGTCGCCTGCCAGGGGCGGATGTTCGGACGGTTTTTCAGACCTTGACACCAATGGCCTGTCTTACCATTTCACCCAGGGAAGATTGTTCCGGATGCTTGCTCTGCGGCGTTGGGATCTCGACGATCAATGGTATGGTACCGCCCTTTTGGAGCTTCCCCATCCGGGCCTCGAACAGTCTGGTCACGTCCTCGGTTATCAGGATGATGCCAACATCAGCCGACGCCAGAGCATCATCCAAGGCCTGGTTGATCTCTGCTTCCGAGGTCGCAGCCTGACCATGCACACCAACCAGAGAAAATCCCAGCACAGCCTCCGGGTGGCCAATAACGAGTATCTTCATGGCATTTATCGGTTCAGGATCATGAACGCAATGATAAGACCATAGATAGCGATACCTTCCGCCAGCCCGACGAAAATAAGAGCCCGGCCGAAAGTGTCCGGTTTCTCGGCAATAGCACCTACCGCAGCAGCTCCAGTGCTCTGGACGGCAATACCTGCTCCAATCGTAGCCGTACCCACTGCGAGAGCAGCGGCCAAAGAGACGTAAGGATCGGCAGCTACTGCTTCTTGCATGCCCGTCGCTGCCATCGCAGTCGAGGGAGAAAACAGCCATACCACAGCTGCTCCCAAGGCGAAAAGGCCCAGTATGATGTTGAAGCTGTTCAGGCCCAGCATCAGGCCCCGGGCGGCATTAACAGGTATATGCCGGCGTTCCTGCACGAAGTAGATCACAGCCGGCACCATGGGTATCAAGCCTATCAGTAAAGCAACAAAGAGGTATGGCATTGTAGTTCTCCTTTGAAAACAAGTTGTTAGTTATTGGTTTTTAGTGATTGCTATTACAGCAACGAGTGCCGGGCAACGAGTCAAAAAGCTCTATACATTTACCAAGTCTTGTCATTCCCGCGAAAGCGGGAATCCGTACATCCCGATTACTCGTCTGGTTCCTGTCATCACGCTTCGTTTGGGCCTTTTGCACTCGGATGTAACGTAAGTGGTTGGTAGGGCTTGCCTCCTCCCGTAAAGAACTTACAGAAAAACTCATAATATTCCAGACGCATGGTCTGGATGCCAACGACCAGCCCTTCGAAGCCTACGATAAACAGATTACCTAGGGCAAGTACAGTCCAGTAGCCTATGCCTCGACTTGGGCTGGCCATCTCGGCCAGGATAAAAATCACGGCACTCAAGCCGCCATGAGCCACGGCAAAGGCGCCCACACGCACATAGGAAAGGCTGTTGCTCAAAAAACCGATCAGAGTCTCGAAAAGCTCGAAGAATGCCTGAATAGCGTAAGTGCCAATTCCATCCTCTACCAACGGCCGGTGCCCCTCGATCAGGTGCTTCAGCATCTCGGAGAGCATCACGGACAGACTGGCTATTGCCGTAGGGATGATCAGGACCACAGGCGGAACAGTCAGCATATCGGTGAAAAGCCCAACAGCCAGCCCAAGCAGTGACCAATACAGCACAAGCCCGGCAAGGCCGTTCTTGTCGAAGACGAGCCGTCCCCAATCTCGCGCCAGCCAGGCATTGAACATGTTAAGCAGCAATCCCAGGCTGAGCAGCACAACACCTGCACCCACAGCGGCGATCAGGATCTGCATGATGTTTTCCATCGGGTTGAACCAAAGTGCCGGCAATATATGTTCGTTGCCAAAAATGCTGCCGTAGAGAAACCCGAACACTGTCGCAGATATGCCACATATGCTGATAACCGATCCCAGACTGGCTAGGTTGTGCAGGGCCTGCACCTTACGGCTGGCCAGAAGCCAGCCCAGCAGAGCCAGTACCAACCCGTGTCCCACATCACCGAACATCGCTCCAAAAAGGATGGGGAACGTGAGCGCCATCAGCAAGGTTGGGTCTATTTCCTCATATCGGGGTTGTGCATAGTTTGTAACCAGGCCCTGAAATGCGCCCAGCATTCCAGAGCCCTGCAGGGCAATCGGTACATCCTGTTTGGCCGTTTCGCGCTTGATAGGAGTGGTATCGATGAGCGTTTCCTTGGATGTCTTTCTGATCAGCTGCGTGAAGCGTGCCAGTTTGTCAGATGGCACCCAACCGACAATCAGGTAGGTGTAACGAAGTTTGTCAAAACGCGATATGGCGCCGGCCAGCATCCGGCTGACGCGTACACGCCACAGCAGTAGCTGAAGCTGTTGGGCGTGCAGCTCGCGCAGCGAGCTGATGACTGCTTCTTGTTCGACGAGGCGTTGCTGTTGGCGTTCTATAGCTATGTGGATCGATGCAATGACATCTGCCGGTGTGCCATGGTGGATTGGCGGAATCTTAAGAGGGTCAAGGTAAGCACTGCGAGCTGCTCGATCCAGAATGTCAGCATCCTGTTTGGCGCCTGCCAGCCAGACAACCGGCTTTTGGGTGTCCTGGCGGAGCGTCAGTAGCACAAATGGAATACGTGCCAGGCTTGTTTGCAGCCGTTCCAGGTTAGCAATGGGTATCACTCCCAGCCTAGAGAAGATATGCTCCGGTTTTGTGAGTGCGCGGATGTCTAGGTCGAGATCGGCAATAGGCTCCAATTGGCGAAGGTAAGATCTAAGCTGCTCGAGTCTTTTCTTTCTGCCGACGAGCTTCTCATTGGCCGTCTGGACATCCTCTTCAATCTGGTTCAGCAGCAGGCGAACCATCTCGATGTCGATCAGTGAGGCATGCTCGGTTTGCGGCGGCGGATCCGGCACGACGCCCAATGCCTGCATGGCAACCAGGATCTGGCGTTCCAACGTTGAATAGGTCATGGCAGTCTCCTGCCAGGAACCGGCTTCTGCTTTTGAACCCAAATAGCGACCATCTGCCTGGTGAAATACGCCTTGACCGGCTAATGCATCCGTTATAGTCAGCAAGTCCTTTGCTGGAACAACCATTTCAACTTCAGTCATCGCTTGTGGATAAAACATTCGAGCTCCGATTGCCAGATTATGTACCTACACAGTTGTCGCGCTATGGGTGTGCTATATTTCCCATCAATAATTGGGAACGAAATCTTTCGGCGGGCATTTGCGCCGATTTGGCTTCAACGATCACGGTCAGGTCTTGGCTTTCCAGTTCGGTCAGCACAAGGTAGGCCAACGGAATGCCGATATGGAAGGGATAACCGATAAAAGCACGCCGGCATTGTTCGGCAAGCTGCATTTGGAGTTGAAGCTCCAGCGCCGGCAATCCGCTTTCGGGTTCCCGCAACAGCGCATCCACATTAGCTAACTCCGGATAGATTTTCGTCACGATCTGGGCGATATCGGCTCCTGCGGCGATAGCCCGGATATCCTCATCCCGGACACGATAGCCGGAGGGTAGCGTATAATTGATGATTTCTTCCTCAGAGAGGTGATGATACTCTCGGTAGCGGATAGCCCACATCAGGTTATTCATATCCAACAATGCACCCACAATGGGTAAGGCGTGTGCCTGATCCTGGCGCGAGAGCTGGTTCACCTCATGCCATAGTGTTCGCCAGTAGCTCAAATCAAGCGCCACCTCCAGAGGGAAAAGGCTTTGCTCAGCGGTGTAGCGTCTGAGGGCATGAGAAAGCGTGTTATAGTACGGTGTCCTGCGCAAGTGCTCGATTGCCGCCGGTACACTTCCGCCTTCCAGCATAGTCCGTGCGGGTAGAGCAGTAGCTTCACCCAACGGAAAGAGAACATAAAGCACACTATCCCACGATGCCCCCGTCTCAATTCCTCGAAGCACGGCTTTCAAGTTGTCTATCTCAAAGCGTCGATAAAGCTGTACCAGCAATGAGTAATTGCGGGCAGGAACAGACCGAAAAACAGTCATGTACGCATCGGCCATCCGCCGCTTGGTCTGATAGATAACCCACCTGGGAGTAGGCTTCCTGCCTGCGGCTCTCACCATAATATATGGTGCATAGCCTGTTTCTTTGAGCATGGCTGTCAGGATATCAAAATCTGCGGCATCATACAGCTTGGCCCATTGATGTGGGGAGAGCAGGGTCGAATACATGGCCCGCACACGTGCATGTGTATACGCGTATCCCGAGATGCCACCACGAGGCGTAAGCAACATTTACTCCTTGCCGGCAATCTGATCGAGCACGTAACCCACCGCGCGATCGAAATAACTCAAGGCCAGGGTCTCTATCCGCCGGCTTTCCTGTTTGGCCTCGGTCAATATTTGGACACGGTCTTCTTCTGTTTGAGCTTCCTCGATTAGTCTGCGTGCTTCTTCATGGGCAGCACTGCGTACCTGCTCAACAAGGGTCTGAGCGTCTTGTTCGGCCTGGATTTGCAGCTGCTCTGCCTCATGCACGGCAGCTTGATGGATGGATTGTGCTTGTTCTTCAATCCCCAATACCTGCCGGATGCGCTTCTCGTTCAACTTGTTCCTCCTACGCCTGTGCATGCAAAGGAAACCATACACAAACGGGAATTCAGCCCATTTTCCGCAGTATGGCGGCACTCTGCTTTTTGTAATCGGAGTGTCAAATGTGGGTAAAGGGCTTGCGTAGCCCCTCAATGTGATGCTGAGGTGTTTGTAATGGGAGCCCTGGCTGCTTGCCAGTCATCCTCTCTCTGTTGGTTGTTCAGTTCCTTCAGTACCGCCTCGGCGATCCATGCCACTTCGATGTCTGTCACCCTGCTGTGCAGCGTTTCAGGCTTCTTGTTCCCGATCTTTCAGCAGTTCCAAGTTCAGCATGTCATACAAGACACACTGAGCACTCTCACATAGCCCGATGAAATCAGTTTGTTGATCAGTACCTGCATTCCTTAATGCAGATGACCTGACTGATTTTACCTCACTCTCTCAGTTACTAGCCAATGAATATCGCAAATCTGGGTCTACACGGAATAGTGAGAAAAAGAAGGTAACTGCTCGGCTCAACCTACTTTTGCAATTGCGGATCACTTTGTGCTATATCATTGCTCAGACAAGACATCGGCTCGTGGTTCCCCTTTGGTGGTGGTTACCAAAAGTTCACCACAGATCCG
>JAFGMS010000342.1 GCA_016927375.1 Anaerolineae bacterium | reverse complement strand
TTCGCCCAGACCCGCAAATCGCGTTTTGAAGCCTTGCGGCCGGTAGTCACCTAGCTATTTTGAATTCGCCAACAGTATCAGTTACTAACTTGGCTCATTTCACATAACAGTGAACCATCCCCTAATTTGACAATGCCAAGTTTCATGGTAAACGCGGTAGCACCCGGAAACAATTTAGACAAGCCGGCCAAGCCCAGTTTGGCGCTCATAACCTCACCCCTGAGAAGCGTAGCAGCTCGATACGCGATCTGCGTCCCCTCTCCGCCGGGCGGAGACGTCGCCGACATAGCTATCAGCCACCGTTACAGGGGGTGAGTTTCAGCGCCCCTCACCTATCAACTACGCTATTCTCGCGTACTACCAAGTATTGGCGAAGATAGGGTAAGTTGATGCTTATGATAGTGACTGGTAAGTACAAAGCTCTTGACTCGTTGCTCGTTCTCGTTGCTCGTTGCTGTTGGCCTCGGGTCAGCCCCGAACGCGTTCGCCCAGGGCAGTGTAACGCTGCGAGACTTTATCGTTGCTCACGGCGATGCCAATGGCCTTCTTGGAACCCACCAACACGACCAGCTTCCTGGCCCGGGTGATGGCGGTGTAGAGCAGGTTGCGCTGGAGCATCATATAGTGCTGGGTGACCATCGGCACGACCACTGCGGGGTACTCGCTGCCCTGCGAGCGGTGGACGCTGATGGCATAGGCATGGGTCAGGTCGGTGACATCGACGAAGTCGTAGGTGACAAAACGCTCATCGAAGACAACAGTCATCGTTTGGTTGACCTGGTCCAGCGTGTGCACACGGCCGATGTCGCCGTTGAAGACCTCCTTCTCGTAATTGTTACGGGTCTGCATCACCTTATCGCCGACCCGATACAGACGCCCACCGATGAACCGTTCTGCAGGACGGCCGGGCGGGTTGAGGGCCTGCTGCAAACGTTCGTTGAGACGCATCACCCCGGCCACGCCCCGGTACATGGGCACGATGACCTGTACATCGTTGAGCGGGTTCAGCTTAAAGCGTCTCGGGACGCGCTCTTTGACGATCTCGACCACCAGATCGGACACCCGCTCGACGTCATCAGCCACATGGAACAAAAAGAAATCCTCAGCCTCGTCAGGAAAGATGGGCATCTGGCCCTGGTTGATGCGGTGGGCATTGGTGATGATTGTACTGTGAGCGCTCTGCCGGAAAATCACATCAAGGCGGATTGTGGGAACCTCGCCCGAGGCGATCAGGTCGCGCAGCACATCGCCCGCCCCGACGCTGGGAAGCTGGTCGACGTCCCCAACCAACAGCAGGTGAGAGCGGGGATCAATCGCCCTGACCAGGGAATACGCCAGCAACTCATCCAGCATCGACGCCTCATCCACGATCACTATATCGGCTGGGAGTGGATTATCTTCATTGTGTAGAAAGCCCCGGGCAGGCGAGAAGCCCAACATGCGGTGGATGGTGCGGGCAGGCTGGCCGGTGGCTTCGCTGAGGCGTTTGGCCGCGCGGCCGGTCGGCGAGGCCAGCATGAAACTGTGCTGGTGGGCGCCCAGCGCACAGATCAGCGTGCGCAGGGTGGTGGTTTTGCCGGTGCCGGGCCCGCCGGTCAAGATGCTGACCTTGTGGGTCAACGCAGACAAGACAGCAGCCTGCTGCTGCTCGGAAAGCGCGACGTTGGCCTCGGCAGCGGCATCCGCTACCAATGCGGATTGGTTCTGCATCTGGATGGTCTCCAGGTGCGAGCGCGGTGTGGCGATCATGCGCCGCACACAGCGAGCGACCCCAGCTTCGGAGTGATAGTACATGGGCAGGTAGACGGCTTGCAAAGGCGCATCGTCGCCCTGCACGGTTTCCAGCCTGACCATCTCTTCCTCTGCCGCCCGCTCGATGGCAGGGATGACGTCTTCATCGGTCACCTCCAACAGCTCGGCTGCGGCATCGGCCAGCTCCATTTCCGGCAGGTAGACATGGCCGTCGTCGATGGCCTGGTTGAGAGCATAGACAACGCCCGCCTCAAGGCGCCGGGGGTGATTGGTGGGCAAGCCCAATGCCTGGGCGATTTTATCGGCTGTTTTGAAGCCAATGCCGTAAATATCGCGTGCTAAGCGGTAAGGGTCCTGCTCAACCTGGCGGATCGAGTCGTTGCCGTAGGTCTTGTAGATCTTGACCGCCAGGCTGGTGGTGACGCCGTGTCCCTGCAGGAAGAGCATCACCTGCTTGATCTCCTTTTGCTCAGCCCATGCAGTGGTGATCAGACGCACGCGGTGCGGCCCAATGCCGTCGACTTCGTAAAGACGCCTGGGATTGTCATCGAGGATATCGAGAGTTTCCAGTCCAAAAGCCTCGATGATACGGGCGGCCGTCTTGGGTCCAATCCCCTTGATCAGCCCGGAGCCCAGGTAGCGTTGGATGCCCTCGATAGTCGCCGGCCTGATACGCTGGACATTCTCGGCCCGGAACTGCCGTCCATACTGGGCATGACTGCGCCACCTGCCTTCGAACTGCACGCTCTCACCGGGGGTCAGGTCGGGCAGCGTACCGACCACCGTCACCAGCCCATCGCTGCTCATGCTGTCCCAGAGGCCCAATGGTTTATCCGGCATAATCCGCGCGACGATGTAGCCGGTCTCTTCGCTGGCGTAGGTAATGCGTTCGACGGTTCCTTCAAAAGTTTCTAGGGGCATGGTGTTGTCCGCTGATTGTTGGCTTCGGTGCAATGCTCAAAGATGAAGCTAAACAGGTAAATACATGAGGCGTGAGACGTGAGAGATAAAGGCGTAAATGGGTAATCAGAGCACTGACGTATGTATGAAAGCTCGCCACTCGTTGCCCATGCCTCATTCCTCAGCGCTCTTCTTACAGCAAGACAATAACTCGAAATGGACGAAGAGGCCATTCGACCAGAGTGGTTGATCGGCCTCTTCAAGCAGCAGCATTCGGAAGGAGCAAGTAAAATCGGCTCAAACGATGCCGGTTAGGGGCCTGGCTAGATGGACAGCTTTTCGGCAATCCAATTACCCAGATTGTAGATTCTATGGATCATCGGAGAGGCTCGATTGCCTGATCTGACTGTTTGAACCACAACCACTGCCATTACACCGAGCCAGGCAGCAACATACCATAGTGGCACATAGTGCTGTTGAATTGCGGTGATTGTCAGGTATCCTCCCAGTGGAATGATCAGCAATACAGCAGTGATTACTCCGGGGGCATATTGCCTGAAATAGAACGACCAAAAGATATGTTGCAGAGCATTCCCGGCAACCAGGACAACTGCCGGCAAAAACACGAAGGCAGCGATTGGTGGCTTGCCGGGCAAAGTAGCTGCCGCACACCATATCAGCCCCACAGTACAGATGAATGCAATCCATATTCGCCTCACGGCGTTTTTTCCGGGAAAATATACGCTATGGAAAAATTTCACAAACTGAGCCTTGATCTAT
>JAFGMS010000341.1 GCA_016927375.1 Anaerolineae bacterium | reverse complement strand
GGTTCCTCATAGCTGGTCTTCCCGGTTATGCGGAATATGCGGAGCAAATACGCTACCGGCTGCTGCCGGGTATTTGGTAGGCAAGATAGAGGCTTTCGGATACAGGAGGTATGTAATGGAATGGTTACCTGATATGCATTTTGGCTGGCTCAATGGCTGGCTTATGTTGGCAGTGTTTTTTCTCGTCTTCGGTCTTTTGCTATTGATATTCCCCAAGGACATCGTGGCGAAATTGTACAGCGCCACCGGCTGGAGCCAGGAGCAGCGCATCCTCACGGCCTCGGGGAAGATATTCAGCGTGGCTTGTGTGGCCCTCGTTATCTTCACCCCCTTGAAGATTGGGCGGGGCGTCTTCATCGTTGGTGGTGTGGTGTACCTGCTTGGCTTCGCCGGGATGGTGGTGGCTCTTTTCAACTTCCGCAATACACCGGTTGATCAACCTGTGACCAAAGGGCTCTACCGTATATCGCGCAACCCGCAGTGGGTATCGCTGGTTGTCATGTTCCTGGGAGTGTGTATTGCTGTTGGCTCCTGGGCTGCCGTTGCTCTCTTCGTGATTGCGGTGGCCTTCTATCACTTCCGCATTTTGGGAGAAGAGAGAGCCTGCCTGAGCAGCTACGGCGAGTCCTATCGAGATTTCATGGAGCGTGTGCCCCGCTACTTCCTGTTCTTCTGAGTGAAAACGATTGAGATGAACGCATCGAGCTTCGACCCGGCTTATGCCGATGTTCCCGCCGAGCAGCGTGAGCGCTTGAAGGCGTTCCGGGCCGAGCATCCTGCCAAATCATTGGATGTTGACGGCAAACATTGGTCTTATCTCACCTGCGGCACGGGGGAAAAGACGCTCCTATTCCTGGCAGGGGCGTTCTTGCCGGCCGATATGTGGTTCTATACCATCGGCGAGCTGGAAAAGAGTTTCCGCATACTGGCGCCAGAAACCAATATGCTGGTGGGCCTGTCGGCCCGCCAGGCACTCGATGCACTTCCCCGGCTCATGGACGCAGAAGGTGTGCAGAAGGCCAGCGTCGTCGGCCTCTCGGCAGGTGGGGGGATGGCGCAGATGCTGCTGCAAGAGCATCCTGAGCGTGTCGAAAACCTGGTGCTGTCCCACACAGGCATCATCGAGAGACGTCCCGACCACCCGGAGTTGGAAAGGCAAGTCCGGCGGCTGACCTGGCTGATCAGGGTCTTGCCAGTCTCCCTCGTCCGGCGTGTCTTGCTGAAGAGGACCAGCGGCACACTGCCGGTCTCCAGCGAGTGGCGGCAGTTTCACGACGCCTATTTTCGCGAGAGCAGCGCAGCGATCACCAAAGACATGGTGATAAGCTTTCTTCAGAATGGATTGGAGCTGCGGCGAGAGTACCAGTATAAGCCGGAGGCTTTTGCCGGTTGGGCCGGCCGCGTGCTGCTGCTCAATTCGCAGGACGATACGGTGACGATGGGCAACCTGGACAGGCTGCGACAGCGCTTTCCCGAAGCCGATGTCCATATCTTCGAAGAAGGTGGGCACCACACCTTCATGCTCTACCCGGAAGCTTACACAGCAATACTCGAAGATTTCTTGCGCCGAGGCTAATATGATCGGCAAAACAGAAGTGCAGCAAGCCGAGAGACGATTACGTGATCACGTAATCGTCTCAACAAGCATTTCTCAATCGTCAATCGTCAATAACTTGAGCCGACTGCAACGGACATCCGGATTTGTGGAAGATGGTCGCAAGGGCTGTTTACAACGGCTGTACCACCATGGTCCATTGATTTTATGCGTAACACTTAGAGGATGGTTAGGGGATGGTTACGGTAGCCTTAGAGGATGCTTAGACAAAGGCAGTCCGGAAGGTAGACGGACGCAGGAGCCGTCGGGAGTATAGTAGCAGTATAGCGGCTTTAGGGTTGGGATGGTGGGGGCAGGCATCATGCGGTCTGCTGAGGTTGTAAAGCGTTATATGGCACGATGCGATAAAGGGAGCAAGGAGAGCCAGAATGACAGCACTGCCAAAATTCTCTGTGATTGCGTGCGCACTGCTTTCTCTTCCGATCAGTGCTGCTCTGATGTCCGGGTGTAATGCCCCAAATACGTCTTTGCCGGCACCAGCCCCGGTTCTATCATCGATACCTACTGAAGAACTGGTTCCAACCTCGATTCCATCATCAATACCCACTAAAGTGCCAGCATTGACCGTTATCTCTCCAGGAGATTCGCTCATGATCACGATCTTGTACAACAATGTTCCCTTCGATACGCGTCTGACAACTGCCTGGGGTTTTGCATCGCTGGTGGAATACGGCGATCAGGTTGTGTTATTCGATACGGGTGGAGATGGACAGATCTTACTGGACAATATGGAGGTGCTTTCCGTCGATCCGGGTCGCATCCAATCGGTCGTGCTCTCTCACGCACATAGCGATCACACGGGCGGGCTGGCGACCCTATTGAGGGTAACATCACAACCACCCGTCTACCTGACCTCTTCTTTTGGACATTCCTACATCGAGAAAGCACGGCAGCGCACAACGGTGATCGAAGTAACACCCGGACAGGCCATTGCAGAAAACATGCTGTCTACCGGTGAGCTTAGTGGAGGTGTTCCTGAGCAAGCTCTGGTGATGCGCACTTCGAAAGGCCTGGTGATCATGACCGGATGCGCCCACCCGGGGATCGTCCAGATCGTCGAGAAGGCCATTGAGCTGACCGGCGAGCCTGTTCACCTGGTGTTGGGCGGCTTCCATCTTGGTGATAAAAGAAAAGCCGAGATTGCCGCCATCGTTGCTGACTTCAGGCGGCTGGGCGTGCAAAGGGTTGCCCCTTCGCACTGTACGGGTGATCGCGCCATCGCCATGTTCGAGGATGAATATGGCGATGATTTCCTGCCCTCCGGCGCGGGCAGCGTGATCATTATTGAAGATTGATTGCCGGACTTCGTTCAGCAGCGCGATATGTCGGCGACTAATCAACCGTCACCCAGTTGTTAGATTGCTTCTATGCGCTTCTGGTTGCTGCCCCGGCTGGTAATGGCGGTGGAATCGCCGCAGCCAAAGCTGCCCACATCTTCCTGTCGGTCATTGACGATCATCTCACCCAGCTTCTTACCATACTCGATCAGTGCCGGGATTTTGTTGATGTCGTCCAGAGCGATAGCCTCATCCAGGTCGATGTCGAAGCGCCTGAAATCTAACCCGGCATCAGGATCGCCGGCACGCTCAGCCACCGCATCGCAGAAGAAGTGCCGGACCAGCCTGGTCTGCTCCAGATTGGCATCGTGCAGGAAGATATCGACGGAAGGAAAGATCCACTCAGGCCCCAGCAAGCCGGTGGGCTTACGCTGCATTCCAAAGATGTTACGCAGGCGGGCCTTCCAGGTCTGCTGCATCGGGTCTTTGCCCGTACCGATGCTAATCAGCGTGGTGTTGTCCAACTGCCAGCCTTTTTCGCGCAGACAGAAGGCGATTTCGTAAGCCGCCATGTAGCAAGGGTTACAGTACGAACCGACTCCCCCATCTACCCAGTAGCGCCTCTTGGGTATCCAGGCTTCCTGGGGCGGATCATCGGGCTGCTTGTTGTAGTCGTGCTCAAAAGCAGGGAACACTGTGGGTACGATGCAGCTGGCCAGCACGGCATCACGCAGACGCCAGTCAGCGAAGCGCTGCTTGTAAAGCTTAAGGAAACGTGTGGTGCAGGCGTACAAATCAGTGGTGGTGATGACCATGTTGAAATCGGGCCTTTGTTGGTGAAGCTGCCCGACGGTCATGTCTCCCAGATGTTGGGCCAGGATTTCCTCAAGCGGCTCCGTGCCATAGCGATAATTGACCAGATACTCGATGAGCGGCAGCGTGCGCCAGCTCTTGCGGAATATCTTGGGTCCCATCTCCACATATATGTCAGATATCGCCGAAGCATCCAGACCGTGAGCGACGCCAGCGGCAATCAACGAACCGGTCGATGTGCCTGCCGTCAGGCTGAACAGCTCGTTGATCGGCTTGCCGGCAGCCTCTTCCACCGTCTTAAGGGCTTCTGTGACCAGCACCCCCTTGATGCCACCCCCATCGACTGCCAAAGCGACGTTTTGCCGCAAGGGTTTCATGGTTTTTTACTCTCCATAATGCAGTTATCAGGTTCACAATCTACAGTTCACAGCAATCAGCTATAAGCCAAACGGTTTTCGGTGTCAGACTGCCTGATGCTCAATGATAGGCAAGTAAGAAAAATGGCACAAATCAAGTTATTGTGTGATTGACGACCGAAGGTCGTTTGGATTGAATGATTGACGATTGAAAAATGTCTCAAGCCATCTAGACAGTC
>JAFGMS010000340.1 GCA_016927375.1 Anaerolineae bacterium | reverse complement strand
GAGACATTTTTCAATCGTCAATCATTCAATCCAAACGACCTTCGGTCGTCAATCACACAATAACTTGAGTAACCTCTCGATGTTGCTGTGCTCAAAGAGGCGCTCTTCGTTCCAGATCCGTCGATCCTTCGTTGATCCTTCGTTCTGAAGAACAAGGAGCCTCTCCTGCCCATTCTGGTTGCTCAGGAAACCCCGACATTGTCAAAGTAATCAGTTTTCAAATAACTCCCTCGCGCATCACAGGGTCATCAACCATCTCGCCTATCCGGGAATTCGCTCCGGATGCTGAGCAGCAGCCGCTCATTTCGGATAGGAATAGAAACAGCAAAACAAGACGTTTTACGGATGGTTACTAAGCTGGGCGCAAAGGTCGTAAACTTCAAAAGGTCGATGAGCCAGGATGGCTCATCGACCTTTTTTCTTTCGCGGCGCTGTCAGCTTTTACGTTGCCGGTTGCATCTCAAAGCTTTGGTAATTGGCCGGCTACCGCAAATCGCGGTAATTCTCTTCGCAGTTATGCCACCAGGGATATACCCAATGGTGACGTGGTACTCTAACCTCAACACTGGCGGTGGCTGTATTGCCGCAGGCATCGGTTACCTGATAGGTGATTGTGTACACCCGGCCAGGCCCGTGAAGCGCCCGCTCGGCGCGCAGCCGGAAGGTGAAGTCATCAACAATGACGATGTCCTTGGGCCGGTCCCATGGACCCAGGCCGCTGTCGGGCTCGCTTGACGTGACCGAGAGCAGCGTGATTGTTGGTTCTGGGTCGATGTTGTCTGCGGCTTCTGCTTTTGCCTTGACCTTCACGTATTTGTGGTTGACCGGCCACAGCCACTGTGGCTCGGCAGATATCGACAGCGTTGGGGCAATCTCGTCACATACGTCAAGGCCTATCACTACCGGGTCGTGGTCCGATGCCCGGTAGGCGTCTGGGGAGTAGATGGCATCTTGGGCGTCCTGTTTGTAGGTCATGTCATAGTCGATCAGATCCGCCTCGTCGGCGTTGATGTGCCAATCGGCTGTTCCAGTGACTTCATCCAGCAGGCCCGGGCTGGCCAGCGCATGGTCGAGGTATCCCAACTGCCCGTCGAAGACATATGAGTATGCAAGCTCTCCCTGGTACAGCGCCACCAGGTCGGTGTAACCGCCTGCTTTGAAAGCATCGATGGGGTCTTCCTTGGCATAGGCATTCATGTCGCCGATGACCAGGAAATCATCATCCCCGCTGCCGGTGGGGTCGGTCGCCAGCCAATCGATCATGGCCTCGACGGCTGTTGTGCGGGTCAGGTTGCAGTTGCCTGCGCCATCGCCCAGGTCTGGGTCACCAATATCTGCGCAGTCCGAGCCCTTCGATTTCAGGTGATTGACCACCGCGGTGAATACGCCTCCGGTGGCGTTATCTTGGAATGTCTGAGCCAGCGCCGGGCGGTTCTTGGTATCGATGAAGCGGCTGTCTACCGACGAGTCGAGGATGGCATAGCTGCCGACCAGCGATACGCTGGCGGGCTTGTAGATGAAGGCTACCTTGATCTCATCGGTGCCGATGACACCGGTATCGACGTAGGCATAGGTCCCGGCGCCCACTGCAGCATTCAGGGCATCGACCAGGTTCTGGATGGCCTCGGTATTGTTCTCAATCTCGATCAGGCCAACCACATCGGCATCGATAGCTTGCAGCGCGGCGATGATCTTGGCCTGCTGGCGTGTGAACTCCTCGGGAGTGTCGGCCCCGCGGCTGCCCAGGGTGGTGAAGTAGTTCAGCACATTGAAGGACGCCACCCTCAGACTGCCGCCCACATCGGCCGGCTGTGCCGTACGCGGGTTGGCTGGTAGATAATCCGCCCCTTGTGTGGGATGGATGCGCCAAAGGTCGTAGCTGTAATCCAGCACGCCGGTCACATTCTCCAGAACATCACCGCCGCGAAAGAGGTTGCTCAGATCGAAGATGCCGCCGTTGGGATGGTAGGCCGGGTCGGGGTTCTGAACGCTGCGGCCATCGTCCAGTGTGATGAGGCCAAGTAGATTGTCCTGGGTAAGCTGCGCCACTTCCGGCGAGCCGGGCTCGAACAGGCTGGTTGGCTGGTACTGGCGACCGGTCGAGAGGACGATCTCGCCATAACGGTCGAAGTTGTAGTATTCGGAGATGGCCAGCGGCTGAGGGAAGGTGACCAGCATGCTCTCGTAAGGCTCGAAGTCATCCAGGCTGGTCACCGGGAGCGACAGAGGCGTGGCAGGCACGCTGCTGCCGGTGGCGCAGATCATGGTCAGCTCCACGCTGGTGATCTCGGTCAGGTCGTAGTATTCGTCCACCGTGCCACGCACGCGGACAGCATCACCTGTGTTTACGTCCACACTGGTGGTGTAGACAAAGATGCCATCTGACGTGGCGGCATCTCCATCGCCCGTGGCATCTTGCAAGAAGAAGCCGCTCTTCTGGTCACTGCCCTGCAGGTCAGCGGTGACGATGCCCTCTGTAGTGATCTGGCTGCCATCCAATGGGCTGGCAGGCCCACTGCCCTGGATAGCGTAGACGGGCGTGAAGGGATCGCCGCACATTTCAGCAGGTGGGACGTAAACTTCATTGGCTGCGCCAGGGGTGTTGTAAGCTTCACCTGCGGCAATTGAGCCGCCAAATCCAGGCAAGCCCGCTCCATCGAAATCATTGCGTACCCAGGTGCTGGAACCATCCGGAATGCGTGAAGCGCCGCCTGGTCCGTAAGCCTGCCCATCGAAGCCGGGCGCCAGCGTAGCGGCGGCGTAGGTCAGGTCGGTTGTGCCGCCATCTGACACGGCCACACTGTCGACTATCATCGACCAGGGAGCGCCATCCAGGTTACCATCGTCATCGGCGTCCAGGTCTGTGCCCTGGCTGCCGGTGAAACCCTCGACCAGCAGCAGGGTGACGGTACCATTCTCGAAGACGTTGGACAGGTAGCCGCTGAGCCAGTAGCCGCTCGCATCGGTAACCCCAACCGGCAGCACACTGTCAACCATACCTGGGCCGGTGTCATCGCCTTCGATCTGGAGGATGGTGTAGGCTGAATAATCGGTGTCGGGTGTGCCTAGCACCTCGACATACTCGTTGGTGTCGGTATCGGTGTGGTTGAAGACGAACTCGTTGATACGAGGGTCTGCGACGACTGGTCCCGCAGTGTGGCTACCAAGCCCATCGAAGGTATTGTTATCAAAGCCATCCCATTCCACCGAAGGGTCAAATGCGTCTGTTGCATCCGTATCGCCGGCGGAGATGGCTGTCTTACGCCGCAGGGTATTATCTTGTGTACTGGTGAGATCGCTTCCCCACTCGCTGCCCGGGTCGAAGCCGACCTGCCCGATGGCGTCGATGATTACCTCATCTTTGAGCAGGAGGACGGTGTCATCACCGTTAAACCAGCTCGTTCCCTGCAACTGGTCGGCCTCAGCCAAAATAGTGGCATCTGTGGCGTTAGTAGGGGCGATAATGTAGACATCACCGTCTGCTATCGATCCTGACAGGTCGATAGTCTGGGTAGATGTTCCCCCGTTGAAAGACATCTGGACGCTGTAGCCCCCTGCCGCCAGATCGACTGCCGTCCCGGTACCGTTATAGATCTCGAGGGCTTTGTTGTAGCTGGAACCTTCGATGTATTCCGAGAAAAACAGCTCCGAAGCCGCAGCCTGAGCAGGGACTTGTGCTGCGAGCAGAGCCAACAAGATTGCCGGGACGAGGAGACTGCCGACTGCTTTTTTTAGATGGTGCTTCATGGTATTTCCCCCTTTGTAATGTTGTGGTACAAGATGTAGGGTTTGCATTTCTTTGCGCGTTGGCGACTGCATAGGTGCCATGACTTCGATTATCACAGCTTTATACATGCTTCAGTGTAAACATCTCGTTATGTTTTTGTTAAGGCTACATAGACATGATGTGTTCAGGACCGGCCGCATTGCGTTCGATATGTTGTGTGGTGAAATGATTAGGCCCGAAGCTCCTTAGAGCGTGTTTTAGAAGTTTGATGTTGCGGGCATAGCATAGTTTTGAGTGATGGACGATTAAAAAGCAAATCGTTTGGGCGATGCGTCAGGCAGAAAGGCCCATTTGACATCAATTTCTTCATCACGCCTGTCATTCCCGCGAAAGCGGGAATCCACTTGCCACACATATGTTGTCGATGTGCAAAGTTGAGCTTGGTTTTCGTACCCTATCTTGGCCTTACGACAATCAAGATGCTGTGCAGAATTAAGGCTCTCGTAATAGGAGCTTCTGTTTGTAATTATAGGGCATAACGGGGCAGACTTACATAGGAACAAGGTATGGGGGCAGATGTTCCTGAACATTATGAAGGCCTCGTGAAATTTCTATTGAAATTGTGTGGTGATCGCCTTATCGGGCCAAATCCTATGTCATAATGGTTTTGAAGTTGTATCTTGTGCACAACTGGAGGCGAACCATGCTGCGGTCTGATTATCATATGAGGTTCTGCGAGAGCGAATTCCTGGTGGAGGAAACATGCATTGTTGCTGAGGGCAGCGGGCCTTACCTTCACGTCAGATGGTACATTGAAGACCCAAACCCTGACTCCGATTGGCATCTATCTGAATTTGGCTCATTACCCAAGAGTAGGCTTGAGCGTGAGGGGAAGGTCTACATGGAAAATAACGTTTCCTGGATAGGAATGAATTAACCTCCACCGCGAAATATGTACCTTACAGGCTCCATCCACCGGCACCAGGAGGGGCTGTTTGTACCCGCAAAGGTACCCGCTCTCTCAATGACCTCGGGTGTTGCTACATTCCAGTTCACGATTTTTCTAGCCAGCCGTGAAAAGCTCTAGTCGGCACTATATAAGATGCGTTCATCAGTATTCCGGTAGCTTTCATAGGGATAGCGATTTTGCCGGCGATATTATGTGCGATTCGCAAAGATTGGGATGGTTCACGGGATTGTGATACAAGATGGAGTTATTATCCAGTAAAACCTCAGCCTCTGGCTGAGAGACTTGAAAAGGTTTGACCGATCCAGCGAGAGTTGCTTATACATGCCTGTGG
>JAFGMS010000339.1 GCA_016927375.1 Anaerolineae bacterium | reverse complement strand
GGGGATTGGGGAACAGCACAACCTCCTCCCGCCTGCGCTGGTTACGGATGGGTATCCATCCGTCGATATTCATCCGTAACCCGTATTTTGCGGATTTTAATCCGTGCTCTTTGCCCCAACTCCCCTTTCTAAAAATGTCGCTTCTCAAATGTTTGCTCGTGCACACAAAAAAGGAAATTCCTATGGGATCAAGATACGACAGAATGGAGCAGCAGGCAAGTATCTGACCTCAATCGGGTGCGTTTCAGATTGGGGGTGAGTTTTCGCAAGCAGTTTTCTTGTACAAGCACAGATGAGAAGACCTCACAGGTTTCCAATAACTGAGTAACAAGTTGATTATTCTGTCTGGTCGGCATTGTGCACATTCACATAGCGCGCAAAACCTGTGAGCTTTAAACACTAAGCGAATGTTGCGGATGTTTTGTCAGAAATTCGATGTACACTGCGGGTCGCTGATAATGTCATTCCCGCCGGTGTCTGTTGGCATACCCGTCGACTTGCAGACTTGTTATTCCACCCGATGACAGTGTAACCTACAATGTTAGCCGGAGTGCCGGCTCATTGCCCGGAGGTCACATGGAAACGATTGGGCTTATTGCCGCGATGCCACAAGAAAGTGAAGCGCTCCTCCGCTGTATCGAGCAATGGGAACACATCGCGCTTGGCCCGTTAAAGGGAGCACGTTTTCGGCTCATAGACCGGGACTGCTTGTTGGTGACGTCCGGTATGGGGCTCAAACGGGCCGCGGATGGCGCTCGTGCCCTCCTTGCGGCAGCGAAGGTTCATTGGCTGGTCTCTTTCGGAATTGCGGGCGCGGTGAAAGATGATCTGCAGATCGGGGATGTGGTTATTGCTGGGAAGACCTGCCTGTTGGATGAGATCCTGTCTGGTACATTCTGGCCTCTTGCCTCTTTGTCAGAGATGGCCTGGGATGCGGCTGCCCGGACACTGCGGCCGGACGGCGCGCGTCTGGTTGCCGGAACAGCTATCACAACACGCGGATCTCAGGTTGCCCCGCAGCTGTTGGAAGATGTGGTTAACCCGGTCCTGGAGATGGAAACGGCTGGTATTGCGCCAGTTGCTGCTGGCGCGGGGGTTCCGCTGCTTTCAATCCGCTCGATCAGTGATGGACCCCAAGCGCCCATCCCCTTCAACCTTGAGGTTGTGTTGGACGAGGAGAGTAACCTCCGCATGGGTAAGGTCCTGATGGCGGCCCTCCGCAGACCCCAAATCATCCTTCAATCCTGGCGGATGATGCGGAACTCTCGGAAGGCTGCTGACAGTGCGGCAAAGGCGGTGGCTGCGCTCCTGAGCCAGCCCTCGCCTATCATAGCTCCGTGAGGCAAGCTGGTCGGTCTGATGTTTGTGCCGCCAACCGGTTTCGCTTCTCCCCTGCCGGTGGTGAAGACAGCCACAGGTGCCAATCAAAAATATCAGCCCCAATAGTGTCATTCCCGCGAAAGCTGGAATCCATAGGCCGCAGTTACCTACCCGGCCTGCGCGGTCCCATAAACCTCACCCTGCGAGCCGGTCTTCTCAGCCAGGCGATCCTCGTCCCTCTCCAAATCTGGAGAGGGACCCCGCCGCCATCTCTGCTCGCCAGCGTTGCAGGGTGAGGTCAACCTCCCGATCGGGTCCAGAATGTCGACCATCAAATTGAGTGTGTCGTCAGAAGGGATCATGGCGCCACCTCCCACGAGGCGGCGCCAGTCACCGGTAGTCTTCAGGGGTAGGGAGGGGGTTGGGCAGGAATGCTGGCTGTGATGGAATGAGGGTCATGCGCCGATTTTTCCTCACGCTGAGGCGCAGGCGAGCGCAGCCAGCCGTAACCGGCGGGGTACCGGTGGGCGATGGCGTTGGCGATGATGTGTCGGTGATGGTGTTGGCAGCTAGACGTGAAGGATTGAGCCCAGCAGGGAGTATGGGTACAATGGTATCTAGCCATCGGAAAGATGTCCCTTTCTTGATGGTTAACCCCTAGTTGGTGCTTCCAACACCAGCTTGGGGCGCTTCTCATTTGTGCCCATGAGGATATACGAGAGTGTCCCCACTGTCAGGCGCCGAGGGTGCAGGGGGTACGTTTCAGATTGGGGCAAAACCTAAATGTCGGGCGGGAAGGGGTACCCACATAGGATGGACGGACTCTGGACGGACTATCGAGGGTGGAATCTTGCCCCAAGATTAAATGCACCCGACGCAGCGCAAAATAAGTCAGGTAGCGGGAGCGGCCGTTTTACGATGGTCTGATTTGAGGACTTATCCTTGGCTTAACCAATCATAAAACCTGTCTTGCCATTCTTGTTCTTTGCTATGCCAAACATCATGGCAGACCGTGCAAAGGGTAATGAGATTTGCCTCAGTGTTTTCTCCGCCTGATTCATGTGACTCTACATGATGAAGTTCTAAATGGCGGGGGTCAGATCGATTCCAAAGCGCGTGTGTCCAATCGCAGTGCCTACATTGATAATCGTCTCGCCTGAGCACCTCTCGGCGAACAGGATCGGGTATATGCCGATCGTGTTCAGGACTCTGACGGTCTTGTTCCAATATGTAAGTTCCAATGGGCAGGTCGGGCCTACCGGAGTTCTTTGTGACAATGGGCCATCCGTTTTCAGTTCTCAGTTCCCGCACACGGCGTGCCCATTCAGTTTTGTCCTTTGCCACATAGCGAAGTTCTTCGCCTGTCACAAGCTGGCCTACATTTGCACGCATGTATTCCAATATCTTATCTCTGACGCTGGCTTGCTTGTTGCGGATTTCTTTTGCTATGCGCCACCTGTACGCCGCATCTCGATCCTGTTCGTTGCTAAGCAAGATATAGTCATCGGGGCGCATCTTGCCAACATCTGTGTTTTCAAGAGGAAAGTCTCCCTCCTGTTTCATGTGCTTTGCGGTGGTACCACTAATGATTGCCCATCCATATTCCACCCGAAGCTCCCTTACGCGCCTTGCCCATTGGTCAATGGCAGCTATGACTGCCAGTTCCTCACGGGGGATTATAGTGAAAGGGTATTTCAGAAAATAATGCAAGATTCTCTGTCGTGCACTAGAGGCTATTTCTGTGGGAATCAAGGATTTCCCTAACTCTGAGAGTGCTTCCCGGACGGGAATAAGGGCTTGAACCTTCCTGCGCAGTTCGCCGCCTTGGAGTTCTGAATCGAAATTTCTTAGCAGGTCGATCAGTCTCTCTAGTAATACTTGAGGGGATTGATTTCTGGATTGACTCATTTTGTCGAAGCTCTCGTTGAACTCAGATGTCATTCATGAAATCGAGAAGACATTTCTCCAATTTGTCCATACATTTTACTTGACATTCCCACACAATCAGAATTTGCCAACCGAGTTCTTTCAGTTTCTCCTGATTGGTTCTATCACGTGTCTGATTTCCATCCAGTTTGCGGTTCCAGAATTTCTGCCTAGTGGATGGTCGTTTTCCTCTTGGACAGTCATGTCCGTGCCAAAAACAACCGTGTACGAATATGGCTTTATGATGTCGAGGGAGAACAATGTCAGGGTTCCCAGGCAGGTCGGATCTATGCAGACGAAATCTGAAGCCCAGCCGATGAAGTGCTTTTCTTACTATTAGCTCAGGTGCCGTATTCTTATTTTTTACACGAGCCATGTTACGGCTACGCTGTGCCTTAGTTATTCGGTCAGTCATTTACGGGTTCAGCCATCAACAAGTTTTGCATGGAAGCTGCAACGTTTCTGGCCAATAAGGGAGGTACTGCATTCCCGATTTGTCGAGCGATTTCTATCTTACTTCCCCGGAATCGGAAGGTGTCAGGAAATGACTGAATTCGAGCAGCTTCCCGATGAGTAATTGGGCGATGTTGCTCAGGATGTAGATATCTTCCTTTTTCAGGCTTGAAGAATTCTGTTCGGATAGTAAAAGCAGGGCGATCCCACCATAATCTGCCGAAAAGATCTGTTCCGCCACTCTTCTTTCGAATCCAACAAGCCGGTGTGAGTTCAGGAGCCCTCTCTTGCAAGTCAAAACGATTCATTCCTTCTTCAGGGATGGTTTGATAGCGTTTTATGCTGAGTTCTGTAGGGTTCCGACCAAAATGGATATCCAGTGGTGGAGGTGCATTCCGTATCTCTGTGCCTTCGGGAGGAGGTAAATCTTCTATGGCATCTCGTACCGTCCGATAGGGTTCCGGATTTACGCCATGCCTGAACATGTCCAATGGTGTCGTGGAGTTGGGATTGAAGTGGGTCCGTATGGGAGGAAATACTGACGATGGGTCAGTATCACGGCTACCCACAATGAATGCACGATAGCGAACTTGGGGAACTCCATAATCGGCAGAGCATAACAAAGCAGATGTTGTCAAGAAACCAAGTTCGCTCGCCTTTTCATCAATTGCTTGATGTTCAGGTGAATTCAAAAGCTGTCTGACATTCTCAATGACAAAAACACGAGCACCGGACAGTTCCACAATATCCATAAATGGTATCCAGAGCTGTTTACGAGGGTCACTTCTGCGTTGTTTGTTTAGAAGGCTGAAGCCCTGACAGGGTGGTCCGCCAATAACTATGTCGGCTTTGGGAATTACTTCGCTTTGGTTTTCAAGAATATCTACAATATCTCCAACCACACAATGATCACCAAAGTTCGCGTTATACGTTGCCGCAGCGACTCTGTTGAAGTCGTTGGCCCACACCGGTCTTATACTCTCATCGAAATGCTGGACAAAACCAAGGGTAAATCCCCCTGCACCTGCGAAAAGGTCAATAAGCCTGATGTGATTCTCTAGCATAGGTAGATACCTTATGTCAATATGTGGAACCTCAATGCTTATTCTAGTCAGGATAGCATGGTCTGTCAACGAAAAGCGAACGTTTGTTTGTGGCAAGATGGTTTTTGTTGGCCAGGTACCACAATCTGCTCCTGACAGACACAGACAGGGAATCTAAGCTGTCTATGCTGGAGTAGGGCGGTCAAAAAGACCTTCGATGCTCTCAAGCCCTCGGAGGTCTCCATGCTCCCTGCTCACTATAGCATAAAGCGACCCGGCGGGCTTCGAAAAAGGGCTCGCTAGGCGTAGGTAATAATTGTTGGCGCGCCAAAGCGTTGGGATATATCTTCGTCAGTCCAAAAAGGATTCAAAGTATAGATTTCAGTAGCATCCGAAAGTAACGTGGCCAAGCCCGGTCAAGCCCGATTTGGCGCTCATAACCTCACCCCTGAGAAGCGTAGCAGCTCGATACGCGATTTGCATCCCCTCTGCCGTCGGGCGGAGAGGGGGACGTCGCCGACATAGCTATCAGCCACCGTCGCAGGGGGTGAGGTCAGATGCCCTCAACACTATCAACCACGCTGTTCCCGCATGCTACCCCAATTTGAAGCGATTGCCCTGTATCGGGTTGGCAGTTACGCGGATCAGTGGGTATAAACGTCGCCATCTGCCTTGACAAGACAGTGAAGGCATTCCGGACCCTGATCGAATTTCCTGGAGATGAACATGACGAAGAAATCAACACGAGCAGCCCGGCGCGCTGAACGAGCGGCCAGGCGAAGAAGGAAGCAAATTACATATCTGGCGATTGGCATAGTGATCGTTGTTGCTGTTGTTGTAGTTGTGCTGCTGTCCTTGCCTGGGGATGCTTCCCAGACAGCCGGCGGACTGCAGATTGAAGACATCGTGACCGGCACAGGCCCGGAGGCCAAAGCCGGTGATACCGTGAGTGTCCATTACACGGGTTGGCTGACTGACGATACTAAGTTTGATTCGTCAGTGGATAGAGATCAGCCTTTTGAGTTTACTCTGGGCCAGGGGCAGGTTATCCAGGGCTGGGACGAAGGGGTTGTAGGCATGAAGGTGGGCGGCAAGCGCAGGCTGACTATCCCACCCGAGCTGGGCTATGGTGAGCAGGGCGCAGGCGGGACAATCCCTCCCAACGCAACGCTCATATTTGAGGTGGAGTTGCTGGCCATTCAATAGCCCACCTCGCCAATCGGAAGAGTCTTGCATATCGTCCAGGCTGCCCATCCACACGATGGACAGCCTGCCTTGCGCAAGATACTCGAGACCAGGATTTCATTGAGGTAGGTTCACGGCCAGTGAGGGTGGCGACCCAGATTCCATAAGGCTTCAGCCCGCTCATGTTGCAGACTGATGCTGCTGGGACTTTGCTCCAATCCGGAGGACTGCCAGGACGGCACCGGCAGCAAAGAACAAGAGGCTCACTGCTGTGGACGGCTGCTCTCTGCCGCCTCGTCGCGCCGGGTGAAGCGCACCGCTGCCTGGATGATCAGAAATGCCGCAGCCAAAAGCACGATGATGATGGCATATGCCTGCCGGATGCCCACGGCATCGGCCAGACGGCCGAGAACCAGCGGTAAAGCAAGGATGGCTGTGCCGGAAGCCAGCGAGGCAAATGCGCTGGCCTGGACTGTCGCCTCTTTCGCCGACCCGATGGCGAGCGAAAGCACCAGAGGATACAGGCTGGCGATACCCAGCCCGGTAACGAACAGTCCAACGATCCCGGATAGGGATGCGGTCGCAGTCCAATAGACCAGGAACCCGGCGGCGGCGATGATCAGCGAGCCTGTGATCACCAGGTAAGAGCCAAATCGCCGTTCGAGACGACTGCATACCAACCGGCCCAGGATCATCCCGATCAGGAACAGGCTGACAGCCTGGGCCGCGCCTGCTTTAGGCATTCCCAACCCTGTTTCCAGGTAGTCCGCACTCCAAAAGACCATGCAGAACTCGACCGATACCGCCAGGACCAGTGCGGCCCAATAAAACCAGAACACCGCCGGAAGCCTGTGCTGTGTCTGGCCCGTATCGGCAGGTGTGTGCGTGGCAGATAGGCTGGCTCCGCTAAAGGCGAAGCGCATGATCAGCGTAGAAAGAGCGGCGGTGGCCAGAGCCGCTCGCCAGCCCAGAACAGTCGGCGCGAACCAGCCAACCAGCAGCGGCGCGATGGTGCTGAGGATCGAGGAAACCACGTTGGCTTCGGAAATAGCGACTGCCCGCAGCTCTCCATGCTGGTCGGCCAGGACAGAGGGAATGATGGTCAAGATGAGCGAGCCCACCAGTCCCATCACAAAGGAAGCGCTGATGGTCAGGATCGGGCTGCGCCCGGCTACGAGCAGCAGCGCGCCGGCGCTCATGCCGAACGCGCCTATCCACAGTGCGTGCCATCGACCTGTTTTCCTGATTACCCTGTGCCCGGCCAGCCCGGCCCCGATGATCCCCAGGGCGAAGGCCGAAAAGTGAAAACTACTGACTGTGTAAGACAGCCCGAGTTCATTCTTGAGGTAAGGGGTAATCGGGCCGAAGATGTTGAGGAAATAGGCATAAAATGCCAGTATCAGATAAGCCAGCCAGGTGACGCGGTCTCTTTTGAATGGTTGGGCCAAAATGGGACTCCTTATAGTGGTATCGTAGAGTCATGCAGGTTGAGGATGCATCCCCATTGACTGTTGAGTCTACAGACAAAGGTACTGTACTGGAAAGCGGATTTGTTGATCATTCCTCTTTTCATAGATAATACCTTTGCTGGGTTTCTTGATCGTAGCCAAGAGGAGTGGCTCATGAGCCAAGGCTCACCAATGGGGATGAAAATGGCAGCACATGATTGGGCCTTTAGATTCCCGCTTTCGCGGGAATGACAGGAGGGCGGTATGCTCAGCTGACGCTTGAGTCAGCAGCAGGTGCATACAGAGCTTTTGACTCGTCACTCATCACTATTTTCAAGGGAGAGATGACTCATGGAAACACTTCACTCTCGTGCAAGGCAGATATTGTTCACTGTATTGGCGCTGTTCGCTGCTAATCTGGCATGCCAGGCAGAGCTGCATGATACGTCACCGACTGCCAGTGTAACACCCTCTATCCTGCCCACGGCAACGTTCACGGTACCGGCTGGTGCAACTGCTACAGCTCCTCTAGCTGCAACATCCACTGACCTTCCAACAGCAGCGCCCACTGACACGCCGATTCCCCCCACCACCGAGGAAGTTGTTGCAGGGCCAAACCTGGTAATCACTAGCGTGGCACTCGATACCACCACGCCCCCCCTAGGCGGATGGGTCGTCGTGACTGTGATGATCGAGAACCAGGGAGGAACGTTGGCCGCGGGCTTTGAGCTGGTGCTGATCCCTCATTATGGCTGGGGTCCGCCTAACCCTGCCGGATATGAAACGCTGCCGGACCTGGCTCCCGGAGCGACGCATGCGGTGACATTCACGCCGGGTGTATTGTATTCGGATGCCGGTACATTTACATTGCGAGTGCTGGTGACGGATGATTGGTATGCGACCGGCAACCCCGATTCAACAGGCAGTGGCGGGGATTTTCAGGATCATCTGATCACGGTGGGCGGCAGCTAGAATCCTGTTTGGACAGATACTGTACGTCCGTTTATTCGCTCCGGATAGATGTAAATATAGGTGTCCAGATAAGTTTTTGTGGATGGCACCAGTAGCTGGTGGAATGAAAATGGTAATGTAACTGCTCAGCTCTTAGTTATTGGCTTTTAGCGCTGTTAGCTTTTGACTGTGAACTGTAAACTAAAACTCATGACCCATCACCCAAGCGATTTGATGTTTAATCGCTCAGCACTCACAACTGTCAGCACACCACGCCACGTAGCTGAGTAGTTACAAGGTAAACAGGTAGAACATCATTCCTGGATATGGCGCCGCTTTATTGTCGTTCTCATTACCTGTTTACCCATTACCCGTTTACCTATCATGTCTGCCCGTCGGGTGAATGTTTTTCTGGAGCACTATATTCAGGATCGCCTCGCAGTCTCCTTCATCGAGGATGATTGCCTGTTTGAAAGGATGATTTCCTCATGCGCAACCCACGCTCTGCATTCCCGCTGCACAGGCTGCTGTCTGTTGTTCTCGTAATCGTCGTCTGCCTTGCGGGCTGCGGCGGCTTCTCTTTTGATTCTCCCACTCCTGCTGCTTCATCCACGCCATTACCAACACTTCCTCCCACTGAGACGCCCTCGCCGACGGCCACCCCTTCGCCCTCGCCGACGGCCACGCCACAGATACCCGTGCCAGGGGCGATGCCTGATGGCTGGCAGGTTCTCTTTGCGGACTCTTTCGATGCATCGGGTACCTGGTTCGTGGGCTCAAGTGAGCAGGAGAATCAACCCTACACAACGTCCATCCATGATGGCAAATACATATGGAGCTTCATGCCCAGCGCAGCTCCCTACGTTACAGGTATGGTTCCCGGAATCTCTCCCGACCCGCTGGGTGATTTCTTTGTGACCGTCGAAGCGCAGCAGACCAAAGGCGAAGAGGCGTGTACCTATGGGGTCATGCTCCGGAATAGTACCGAAGGCGGTTACTACTTCAGGATCGATGACCGGGAGGGAACGTTCAGCTTCAACTTTGTCTCCCGGGATGAGTGGTTGTTCTATCAGCCGTCTGGGCAGTTTCAGACATCGGTGCTGTCGTACGAAGCGCCTCGATCATCTGCAATACGGTCTGGCTCCCCCAATGTCCTCGGGGTGATCGCCGAAGGACCTAATTTCTCTCTGTACATCAATGGCGAGCTGGCTGCCCAGATCACGGACGATCACGTTAGCTCCGGCAAAATCGGATTGAGCTTATTCTGCGATGTCGAAGCTGAGGTTACCTTCGACAATTTTGCCGTGTTTGCGCCCTAAAAAACCCATCGGGGGTGTTTGTGCCGGCTTCTGCTGTGACTGTTCGGCCATGGGGAGGCAGCGTCTGGCTTTGCGTAAACCGGATATTTTGAATATCCGGTCCACGCTCGATAGCGGGCGTCAACATGCCGTATATCTCCCTGTTGGCGCCGGAGCGTCCGCAGGCCGTGATGGTGATCAGCGCGGTTGAAAGCACGAGAATTCGCTTAAGCAGGGACAATCTCCCTTGAAAATAGTGATGAGTCAAAGGCTTAGATGTGCCCACACGCCAACTGAGCGCTCCCTTCGCCAACTCTGTTATTCCTACTTTTGCGGGAATGCATAAGCCTCAATCACCTGCTGCTATTTTCATTCTCTATGGTGAGCATCTTGATCATCGGCCATTCCTTAGTGACATTATTTGATTGAGATGCCCGGCTTGGCCGTGTGGTGCATGAGAATGGCCCCAACCCTGTAGTAGAAAATGGTACCTGTCTTTATGCAGACCATGCCATTATACAGTGACTTCGATTTCTGGTGTCAACGAGAGAGGCAGAGGGGAAGCAGAAAACCTGCGGAAGTCGATCCGCCGGTTCTCTTTCAGGGGCTTTTCGTTCCTCTCTTTTCCCTTGACCGCATCTGCCGGGCCGTTACTCCAGGTGGTAAGTCACGGAAGCAGGGTAATTCGCCGGATCGACATCAGGCGAGCCTGTCCAATGATCTCGCTCGAATACCAGCAAATAGAGACCTGGCGAGATGTCTGCTTGCAACTGCCAGCCATTGCTGTTGCTGCGCGGCACCCTGACGTTATGATAACAGGGATGTCCATGTGCCGTAATGGAGCTTGGCGCAGGCCATGCCATGCTTCGATACAAATAGAAGCGCGGCGGAGCCGACATCGGAGTGCCGGCCTCCGATGTCGCAACTGTAAGTGTCACCTGCAGAGACCGGTTCTGGCAAACCTGGAGCGGAACAAGCAATCCATGCTCTATAGCGGGCTTGCCGGCCGTTATGAGCGTAACGAGTTTTGATTGAATGGTCTGGGTGAATTCACCTGGCAGAAACTCGGAGCAGGCTGTGATATTCAGCGTGATCCGGGAGGCCTTAGTGATGGATGTGCCGGTCTGTTTGGAGAATACTCGAACGGTGTAACTCCCCGGCGCCAGCGTTCCTTCCGTGTGCAATACGAGAGTATTCCGGCAGGGGACCGGATCCCCAAGGAATTCTGCTGTTATGCCGCTTGGCAGCTCCTTAACCTCAAAGGTATGGTTATAGTAATCGCTACAGGGGTCGTCAGCTATGATACGGAACATCGCGGACGACCCGGCTGGTAGTTCTTGATATAACGGGGAAATAGTCAGATAGGGAATGGGCTGCGTAGGGGTGATTGTAGGAACGTTGTCTGTAGAGCCGTCCGTCTGATCAGGAACAGGTGCCTGGTCGAGATCTTCCTGGATGACCATCGCGGTGTGCAAAGTAGTGGCCATAATGGTTGCAGTAGGTGTCAGGGTTGGCGTTGCTGTGGACGCCCGCCGGAATGCATGTGTTTCTGTTTCCCGCGGCTTGTTGGCGGGAGTCTCGGTAATACTATGTTCTGATGTCGGAGTGGTCTCTTCCCCGACGGAGAAGGTCACGCTCAGCTCGGAATGACGGCCGGTCTGGCCTTCGGCGAGTGAGGAAGACTGTCTATCCCCCTTTGCGTTGTCTTGAAGAAGCTCTATGGAATCGCAGGATGCCAGAAGCGCAGCTATCACAAGGCATCCGGTGGAAAACAAAATTCCGGCTTTCATCATTCTCTCTCCTTTGAAAATAGTGATGAGTGACGAGTGCCGAGCAACGAGTTAAAAGCTTTGTACTTTGTATGTGTCTACTGCTATCACAAGCCTCAGCACAACCGGCCTTCGCCAAT
>JAFGMS010000338.1 GCA_016927375.1 Anaerolineae bacterium | reverse complement strand
TTGGTATGAGGTCAGAAGCATGTTCCCAACAACACCAGACAGAAAAACGCCTTTTCGCAAAATCGAGTTTTTTCAGTGGAGTCAATATATCTGTTGTGAGATCCGGACATAACTGCTTGAAAGTGTTCACAGGGACGACGAACTTATGCCCAACTGTACTAGGATGTGGGCATAGAGCACACAACAAACTTTGAGTTTGGAGAACGGAAAATCTGACCACAGCTGTTTCTGGTAACGTTCTCTAGGACCGGACTAAGACTGATTACATCCCCCTACCCCACACCTCAATCGCTCGTCGATGGTACTATCAGGCAGGCGATTATCGACTTGCACCCGGTGCTTGCCGCGCCCCCATTCCGAGGGCCTTCCGGGAAAGCCGCACGCCTGGTGCCACTGTCAGACCCGCGACGGAGAGAGACTTGCAAACGACGATCCAAGGGGCATCGCAGGTCAGGCGCATCAACGCGGCTGTGAAGGTGAGCGGGAGTTGGGGTATCACCTTTAGCAGGAGAAGCCAAAATATGCGTGAATCTAGGAGGATGGTTAGGGGATGGTTACAGGATGCTTGGACGACGCTTAGACAAGCACCTCCAGCCAGGACACAGGCCCGAAACACAAAGGGGCGAAAAGACGAAGGCACGAAACACCTGATATCCGCGGTTCCAACCCCCGCCCCGTTCCGCTCCGGTTTGAGTGGGGCGATGCAGGGCGAAAGCGACAGCTCAGCCAACGCAACAGAGGGAGTTCATAGAGGATAGACGGAAGCCGGATCGGGTCAGTGCAGCTGGGTACAAATATGCCTAAAGTTATGATGACTGTCTTGCCCAACTGCTTAAGTATGTCGCTCATAACCATAACTGACGCCTTGAAATACCAGACCTACCATGCTCTAATTGGGAGCCCAAGGTGAACTGACGCGTTGTCGACTTCCCGTAACAACCTTCCGGGTCTTGCGATTCGCTTTCCTCTCGGTTTCAGGGTATCAACTTATCAGAGACTACAGTCAACGACAACCTTTGCCGCTGTAGCTTTAATGGAGAAGCTTTTGTCACGTATTCTTGAACCATCTTAAAGGAATTCACTCATGGAACGACGAACCTATCGTGGCTTAATCACGGCCCGCGGTCTGGCCGAGGCTCTGGTCACACGCTTCAATTCCGGACATCTCATCGCCCAAGCCGGAGGGAGTGATGAACACCAAATTGTTCAGATCGCCGCACGGGAGATCAAGGGAAGCCACACTCGCGCAGCTTTAACCATCAACATTGTTCAAGACGACAATGCCGTTGAAGTATCCATTGGAGAGCACCAATGGCTCGGCCCGGCAGCCGATCTATTGCAAGCGGGCTTACGCGGCTGGTTCAGGCCATTCGCCTTATTGGGCGAAGTTGCTGCAATCGCAGATGACATCAATACGCTGCAGCTACCGGCCCAGGTCTGGGAAGCTATCGTCCACTACGCAGAAAGCGTCGATGCAAAGCTGGGGCTGGCGGAAGAGGAACGTCTGGTGGCCTGTCCATTCTGTGGCGTGGGAAACCCAATAGGCGAAGGCCAGTGTTCAGCCTGCGCCGGCAGTCTTGCCTCTGCCCAGCCTATAACCTGCCCCAAGTGTGGCAAATTTTCACCGCCCTCCGCACAATTTTGCAGCCGCTGCGGAACACAATTGACCACCTAAAACAAAATCGATCCCAACTGGTACCTGACGGCCAGTTGGGATCGCCTAATGAACCAACAACACTACTTTTGCCGAGGGATCAAGCCGGAGCAGTCGAGCGGCAACGCCTGCTCAAAAAAGTGACCACGACCACGACAATCCCCACCAGCCGGGTGATCAACGCGGTGACCGCCACGATAGAAAGCAGCACTCCTACAGTGTTGGTGGCGCGCGTCACTCGAAGCTGGCGCTGCTCGCTTGACTCCGACAACAAAGCAGCCTGCGAGCTTTGCAGTTCTGCCTTGAGATCAGAAACGAACTGTTCCCGAGGCTTGACAGGGACAAGCGTCTGATGCAACTGATCGGATATCCGAAACAGATCTTCCAGAGAAGAACTTTCATCAGGATATTGCTCTAACAATTGAGGAACACTCTCTTTTCCACCGAGCAACGAGTCGACATGAGTCATTACTGCCTCGGTGATTTTTTTGCCTCTATATCTGCCTGAACCACGAATCAGGAACATACCAATTACCCTCATATTTAATGTAACCAGCACATTTACCCATAGTCATCTAATGCAGCGACCTCTATGTCTACCAAGGCCGGAAGCTTAGAGAAATTCCAGTGTACGAAATCTTATCGTGACTACTCAGCTCTTAGCTGTTGGCTCTTAGCTTTTCAAGCTGCGACTTGTGATCTCAGGTCGTGAACTCATCACGTCTTATGTTTTACCTGTTTACCCATTTACCTTTTGCGCATCACTTATGGCCACAGTAGAGAGCGCCAGACATCTGAGTAGTTACATCTTATCTAAATAAACACTGCAACCGGCATCGAGTTGCTGTCAATTGCCGAAAATGGTGGATAGAATTGTATGCTCTACGTGAGGTATAAGACGTTCGAGTAATTTTGAGTGATAGATGATGGAGAATGCATCAAGCGAAAATAGCTTAGAGAAACACGTCGCCGGTTGACTTTAGCGGGAATTCTTTGATGCCGAATTTTGCCTCTGCTCGATCTCGCTGCGCAATGCCAGCAGTGTACGGTGATAAAGTGACTTCACGGCACCCTCACTTCGCCCCATAATCTCACCGATCTCGGCATTTGAGAGACGTTCAACAAACTTGAGAATAAGGAGCTGCTGGCGATCATCGGGCAAAGTGTGGATAGAAGCCAAAAGCCAATCTTGCTCCTCTCGGCTCTCGGTGACCTGCTCAGGAGCATCAGAACGTAAGGTTCCCAATGGTAAATCATCCAGAGGAACCACTTTGCGACGCCCCCGATCACGGTGCCAATTAACAACCAAGTTGTGAGCTATCCGGTATAACCAGGCCGAGAAGGGCAGTCCGCGGTTGACATAGCTAGGGATATGCTGAAGCGCACGCTGAAAAACCCGAGCAGTTACATCTTCTGCATCCTGATGATTGCCGGTACGATAGTAAATGTAGTTGTAGATCCGTGTCACGTAACGCTCGTAGATCTCACCGAAGGCCTCAGGATCGGTTTTGGCCCGCTCAACAAGCTCGTCCTCTTCCAACTTTCCAAACGAGGAATTCTTGCCATCTTTCACAATAATATACCTATCCAATATCATCTGTGTCGCGCTATCAACATCCGTGAAGTATACCAACCCGGGAAGACCTACGGCAACACCCCTTTTCAAAACGAAAACCTTCTACCGTGATGTCCGAACAGTCATGCTCTCCGAAGATCAACACCGTGACACCCGATCTATATATCAGCCCGACATCCATTCTATTCACCTTGCATACCTGAATAGCGCTCAGAAGCGCGTTAAAGATAACCCGGAGATCACCTGAGTAGAGAATACAACCTCTTCACCAAGACCAGCATCACAGAGAAGTTTTCATCTCTGCAAGCCGGCAAGTTGGTGAGTGGGCAAACAAGATTTGAGCAACCACGGCGGACAAGGAATGCAGCAATTCCCGGTTTGGACTGGTGTATAAGTGCACCCTCAAAAAAGCTGTTTCACCGCAGAGAGACGACCGAAGGTAACTCGCGAGGATAGCGTGGTTGATAGTTGCGCGGCGCTGAACCCTCACCCCCTGCAACGGTGGCTGATAGCCACGCCGGGCGGCAGAGGGGGTGCAACGCAGGATCTCTATGCGGTTGACTGTTGTGATGTTGACGATCTGCTACGCTTCTCAGGGGTGAGGTTGTGAGCGCCAAGCCAGGCTTGACCGGCTTCTCCGCGTTATTTCCGGGTGCTACCCAACCGAAGGTCGTGGTAGGGAACGCAGAGTAAAAACCTGCAATTTTACTAGCAATCACTGCGATAAATCCTCAAAGCATCACAAGTTGATTATTCTGCCTGGTTGGCAATGCGCACAGCCACATATCACATAAAACCCGTGAGGTCTTCTTGTCTGTACTTGCGCTTGACACTTGAATCCAAGTTCGAAAAAAGCATTGATCAGTTGTATAATCTTCTGATATAATACAGATTCACGGAATACCAAACAGAATATGTTTCAACAGTCAGCTGGCAGCGCACACTCAAGGAGTCGCACAAGCGAAGCCTTGTTTTTGTGTTGCCTGCGATACATTCGTGCCATCACGAATCTAGGAGATACTTTATGGCCATGGCTCATGAACTGGGTCGAAAGTCCTATGCACGCATTTCAGACGTTCATGCACTCCCTACACTAATTGAGGTTCAACTTGAATCCTTCCGCTGGTTCCAGACAGAAGGGCTGAAAGAGCTGTTTGACGAGATCTCGCCCATTGAAAGCTTCAATGGCACACTGAAGATCTTCTTTCCCAGCAACAGCGAGGAGTCCCAACAGTTTGATCTTCAATATTGGTTTGGCGAGCCCAAATATGGTGAAGAAGAGTGTCTAGAGCGCGATATGACCTTCGCGGCGCCTCTGTATGTGAAGGTTGCTCTTGTCAATTCAGAGACCGGTGAAGTAATTGTGTCGGACATCTTCCTCGGTGATTTCCCGCTGATGACGAGCAACGGCACCTTCATCATTAACGGGACTGAGAGAGTCGTGGTCAGCCAGCTGATCCGCTCACCAGGTGTCTACTTTGACATCACCAAAGATCCGGCAACCGGCCGGACGCTGGCTGCCGCCAAACTGATACCGGATCGTGGTGCATGGATGGAATTTGAAACTCGGCGCAGCGACTACCTCACTCTCAAGTTCAACCGCAAACGCACCATTCCAGTGACGATTCTGTTGCGCGCTCTGGCCGCAGTATCGGATGGAACAGAGGGGCTCTCTCCCATCGACCAGGGCACAGATGAAGAGCTCCTTGCCCTCTTCGCAGATGCAGACAACAATCCCGATCACCCTCTCATCGAGGGTACACTGCGTCAGGAACCCCTATGGGAGCTTAAGAGCAACCAGACCGTGGCAGAAGCCGCGCTGATTGAATTCTTCAAGCGAATGCGCCCTGGAGACCCCCCTACCCTGGACAATGCCCGCGAGTACCTGGAGGGTCAACTCTTTGACCAGCGCCGCTACGATTTGGATCGGTTTGGGCGTTACAAGTTAAACCAGCGCCTGAATCTGGATACTGTCATCCGGCGGACACAGCGCACCGTCACCAAGCTCGATCTCGTCAAGGTGATCGAGCGAATGATCATGATCAACAATGGGTTGGCCGATCCTGATGACATCGACCACCTTGGAAACCGCCGAGTCAAAACCGTTGGCGAGCTGATCCAGAACAAACTGCGTGTCGGGCTGCGTCGAACCGAGCGAGTCGTGCGAGAGCGCATGTCCATCCGCGAGAATGACAGCCTGACCCCGATCACACTGATCAATATCAGGCCGATTGTCACCGCCATCCGTGAGTTCTTCGGCTCATCCCAGCTATCACAATTTATGGACCAGACCAACCCACTGGCAGAACTGACACACAAGCGCACACTCTCAGCCTTGGGCCCAGGAGGACTGCGACGCGAGCGTGCCGGGTTCGATGTGCGGGACGTCCATCACAGTCACTATGGGCGTATCTGCCCGATCGAGACGCCGGAAGGACCCAATATTGGTCTCATCGGCCGTCTGGCTACTTACGCCAAAGTCAACGATTATGGCTTCATCGAGACGCCCTACAGGCGAGTTCTGCATGAGCTTGCGCCCGACGATCCCCGCTTGCTGCACCGCGTGCTGCAAGAAGATGTCGTCTATCGAAATAAGGCGATAGCAGAAAAGGGCGCCCTGGTCGACGAGGATCTTCTTCAAAAGCTCGCCAAGGTGAAAACTGATACACTTCCTGTGCTCCCCTTCGTTACAGAAGAGATCGTCTACTTTTCTGCTGACGAAGAGGATCGATATGCCATTGCACAAGCAAATGCACGGCTTGACGACTATGGCAATTTCACCAGAGAGCGCGTTTCTGCGCGGGAGAATCAGAAGTTTAAGTTCTCACCGGTCGACAATATCAACTACATCGATGTAGCTCCCCGACAGATCGTTGGCATCAGCGCTGCATTGATCCCCTTCCTGGAACATGATGATGCCAACCGTGCATTGATGGGTTCCAACATGCAGCGACAGGCCGTCCCGCTGCTCAAGCCAGACGTGCCACTGGTAAGTACCGGTATGGAACGCCTCGCTGCCCGCGACTCAGGGCAGGTCATCGTAGCCGATCGTGACGCCGAAGTGCTTAGCGTCACCGGCGACCGGGTAGTAGTGCGTTATGCAGATGGAACAGAACGGATCTACAAGCTCCGGAAGTACCAACGTTCCAACCAAAGCACCTGTATCGACCAGCGTCCTATGGTTACCAAAGGTCAGGTACTCCACAAGGGTGATGTCATCGCCGACAGCTCTTCAACTTACAATGGAGAGTTGGCGCTGGGGCATGATGTGGTCTGTGCATTCCTGTCATGGGAAGGCGGCAACTACGAAGACGCTATCGTAATCTCAGAGAGGCTGGTCCACCAAGACAAATTTACCAGCATCCACATTGAAAAGCATGAGATTGAAGCCCGTGACACCAAGCTTGGCCCTGAGGAAATCACCTATGATATTCCCAATGTAGGAGAAGATGCCCTCAAGGACCTGGACGAACGCGGGATCGTGCGCATCGGTGCCGAAGTAGGGCCCAACGACATCCTGGTAGGTAAGATAACTCCCAAAGGCGAAAAGGAACTCAGCCCTGAGGAGAAGCTACTGCGAGCCATCTTCGGCGAGAAAGCTCGCGAAGTGAAAGACAGCTCACTGCGGCTGCCACATGGTGAGCGGGGCAAGGTTGTCGATGTCCGCATATTCAACCGTGAGGAGCACCGCGATTTGCCGGCCGGTGTTGAACAGCTTGTGCGCGTCAGTGTAGCACAGCGCCGCAAACTGACAGAAGGCGACAAGATGGCCGGACGACATGGCAATAAGGGTGTTATCTCAAAAGTTGTGCCAATTGAAGATATGCCGTTCCTGGAAGATGGAACCCCCGTCGATGTCGTGCTCAATCCACTGGGCGTTCCCGGTCGTATGAACATCGGCCAGATCTTGGAAACACATCTGGGATGGGCCGCCAGTCATCTTGGCTTCCGGGCCATCAGCCCTGTGTTCGACGGAGCAAAGGAAGATGAGATCGAAGCAGAACTGGCTCGCGCCTGGATGATAGAGCGAGCCTGGCAACAAGTAACCGAGGATGCCTGGGCCTGGCTCAAACAATATGAATACAATCCTGATGATATGGAAGATGACGAAGAGGCTCGACGTCTGTACATCGAAGCCTGGCTTGGGCAAGACAATCGCTACGATCGTGAACGGCTGAACATCGACTTGGTTTACGCACGCAGGGCAGTACTTAGCGAGTGGCTGCGAGAGAAAGGTTATGCTCCTGAGTCGGTACTGATATTTGAGAACGAGGTTCGTACAACGGGCCAGCGATACGAGATCGACCATCAGGCTATCACGGTCTGCTTACGACTATGGCTTGCCGAACACGAGCGCTCTGCACCAGATGACATCTCAGAAGAAGAGCTTCATAAGCTGGCCCAGGCGGCTCAGAGCGAAATTGCCGAGCCAATGCCTATTGTTGGCAAACAAACACTCTATGATGGCCGCACCGGCAGACCATTCGATCGTCCTGTTACAGTCGGCGTGATCCACATGCTCAAACTGTCTCACCTGGTTGAGGATAAGGTACACGCCCGCTCAACCGGTCCCTACTCGCTGGTCACACAACAACCGCTCGGCGGTAAGGCTCAGTTCGGCGGCCAGCGCTTCGGCGAAATGGAGGTCTGGGCCCTCGAAGCTTACGGTGCAGCACACACACTTCAAGAGATGCTCACCGTCAAGAGCGACGATGTGCAAGGACGTGTCAGAACTTATGAAGCCATCGTCAAGGGAGAGCCAATCGAAGAACCGGGAATCCCGGCAAGCTTCCGCGTGCTGGTTAAGGAGCTCCAAAGTCTGGGGCTGGCAGTAGAAGCCATCACCGATGGGGGCGACATCATCAAGTTCGGCAAGGACGAAGATAAGGCCCGCCAACCCAAGCTGGATACAGGACTATTCGGCTTGGCTAATCCAGAGCGCAGATAAAGTGTAACCGTTCACCTACCGGCATTTTGAGACAAGAGCAAACATCCGAAGTTTTAAAAACTTCGGATGTTTCTGCTTTTTCCCATCTCTAGAAGGTGTGGTACAGAGGCAAAAGGTCGACAAAACAGGCCGGAACATTTATAATTATGGGCAGTTGAGGGGATGAAATGGCTTCGACGGGGAGGGCTGTGAACTCACTGCGAACCGGGGCGCCTCACCCCCGTTATCAAGGGGCAAAACAATTAACTGCCAACGAGCAGACACCCGCTCTCGCTATAGCTGCATAATCCAGCCTAGCAGAGTTGGCTCCCAAAAGCGGAGCCCGTCCGCCTGACCCAGCCGAGGTCGGGGCAATCACGGGCGACACAAAGGCCTCGGTGCGATGTAGTAGCGTCGCCGGACTACATCTAAGACCAAATGGTGACTAGTCTGTTTCTTAGCCTGTCGATCGGCATGACACAGAGGAAGATCAAAGATCGACTATGTTCGTAGATGTGGGGGAACTAACTCTTCGGACGCGAGTTCGACTCTCGCCATCTCCATTTCCTGGAACCGCTCACCCATGTGGGAGCGGTTCTCTTCATCACCCCGTTTTTGTGTACCACACTTCACAGACACAACAGGTCTGACATGACAGAAGCCATACAATCGACCCACTATCCACTAACTGAGTGCAGCAGTTCCCGCTTTGGAGATTTGCAGCAGGGATTGCTGACAAAAACCCTGTGTCTTGCTCTGCATTCTCTGCGCACTCTGCGGTGAAACAGTTTTTTTTCTGGGCGCATTCTTGATACACCAGTTCAAACCGGGAATTGCTGGAACGCTGCCTGTCGCGCCCCATGGCGGCTGCCTGTTTCGGCGTTTTTGCACGGCGGATTACTTCTTCTTGTAGCGTCCCGGCGAATTTCTTGGCCTGGAAGTAATGCTCGGTTGTTGGCCACCATTGCTCCTTCGGGTAAACGCTGTGGGGTGAGAAGTTGGAAAAGTACCCGTATTCCTGTTTGGCGCTGTAGAAGTAGATTGGCATGGCCTATCAGTCCTGATGAGGAATATTTACTATGTATCATTAGCCACCAGGCCACCATGCAGCTATCCCCGACCCAATCTGGTATAAGCCAAACCCTGCCAATGCGAACCCGGACAGCCCAAGCAGCCCTCGATTGATTTTGCTTCCCAACTTGCCCGCGCCCGCGCACAGCACGACCAACCCCACCAGGCTCACCACCATCGTCAGATAGAAGCCAAACAGCAGGCTCAGCCCATTGACGGGCGCCTCACGCCAGCCTGTCAGCAGTATTGGTCCGGTGACCAGACTCCAGTAGATGTAGGGGCCCGGGTTGAGCAGGTTGACCAGCACCGCCCGAAGGATGCTCTGCTGGTCAGGCTGATCACCTTGTTCCTGCGCCTGATAATCACGCCATGATCGGAACACTCCGATGGCCAGGAAGAGAACAAAAGCGCCACCTGCCAGGTGCAGTAGCTGCACCCACCAGGGCGGCACATTGCTCAATATGAGCAAAACCAGTGCAATGATGGGGCCATCACTCAGCAGCGGTGCCAACACTACCGGCAAAGCATGGCGCCACCCGTGACGCAGTGTCTGAGAGAATAGATAGGTCTGAAATGGCCCAGGCTGCATGGCGGCGGCAAATCCATAGGCTATTCCCCACATCAGATAGAGTGTCATGGCATCTCAAACAGGATTGGCTATGTTCTGTCTCGTGCCTGGCATCACACTGCTTCTCGCTGGTAGTTTGCTTGCGACATGTCTCCGACGTATTCAGGAAGCCCTGCATGCCCAAGCATCTCACGGATCGTTCGTGCTTCCCCGATGTGATACCAGTAATGGTAGATGTTCCTAAGCAGCATGGTGCCGATGCTTTCCGGAAAGCGCTTTCCCTCCGGCTCGAAGTGTCTCTCCAGTATTTCTGATGTAACTGTTTCGAGATACCTATCTGCTTCAGCCGTCACAGTGTGCCAGACCGACCAAATCTCTCCCAGAGGCGGTGTACTGGCAGGCTTTCCATACCCGACCAGATTGTTCAAGCCGGGAACAAGCGTCTTCCCCTGTGCCGCCTGGACCCAATAGCGATGCTCCTGGTTGGCCAAGTGGCCCACCGTCCAGCTCAGGCAATTCATCTCGTTCAGCCGCTTGTATGCATCACTTTCAGGAACGTTTTTCAAGCATGCCAGGAAGCTGGCACGAGTAAAGTGTAACTGGGTAACAAGTGGATGGGGTATCGTCATGGGGACTCCTGTTGGGTGTTTTGTTTCTAGAAAGCTGCCTGCCGGGCTTCGGTGATGATCTTGCTCATTTTCGCATCCATCATTTCCTCAGTCAGATGGCAGTCATTCAGGAAACCGTTGTAGGCGTCTTTCATCCTCTCATCGACTTTCAAAGCCTTATCCGGGCAGATGTAGATACAGTGCATGCATTTGATACATGTTAGAGGGTCTGAGAGACCCGTATCAGCATCGAAGGCTTGCGTGGGGCATTCGGTCTCGCACAGGCGACACATCTGGCATTCCTCGATGGCCCGGACCGGATGAGTCCAGCCTCTTTCGGCGCTTTTTTGCTGCTGCTTCATGAGCTCCAGTGTCTGGTCATATCGAAAGGGTTTCTGGAGTCTGAATACCTCAGATGTGTCACTGGCGAATCGCTCGATGGCCAGAGCAGCGAATTCCCTTGCAACAACAAAGTCTCGCTCGTCGGGCCGGTGGGGAAGGACTCGCCAGCCGGCGACGTTGAAACTGTGACGTCCCAGGAATTCTGCTGTGAACTGAACACGGAAACCGGCTTCTTCCAGAAGTAGCTTGGTGTGGAAATGCGCATAGCCTGTCGTTCTGGCTCCATAGGTGAAGAACGTGGCGCATTTCTTCCCTTTGCCATCGAGCATCGGTAGCCACTCATTGATCACGCTGGGGGCAAAATCACCAAAGACGGGGAAGCCGAAAATAAAGCCGTCGAAATCATCTACCGGCAGCGATTCTTGTCTTGAAGCATAGGTTGTCACGTTGATAAGCTGTGCCTTGCACCCTCTGTTGTGCAGTTCTTCCTGGATGTCTTTTGCGTAGGTTCTCGTAACATCTGTTGCGGAAAAGAAAACTATCGCGATCTTAAGGTCAATCATGGGGTTCTCCTGATGGCTGGTGAATATATTCCCTCACCCGTTCAGCTACGGTTATTCCACTGCTTCTCAAACAACCTGATACGTCTTTGAATGTACCAGATATAGGGATCGGCTGCTCTGCGTCGAGTGTGTAGAAGCTGCATGGCTTCTTGTGCCGAATGCCCCATTGCGATGAGTATCGCTGCGCCCATCGCCACACCGCGATGACGTCCTGCGGCACAGTGGGCATAGACACAGCCGCCATCCTGGATGACCGGCAGCGCCGCCTGTACGCCTTCCATCAGTAAATCGATGGGAATGGGAGTGAAGATCGTATCGTATGTCTTCAGCCAGAGCAGCTTGAAGGATTGTTGTGTCAATGCTTCGTCTGGCTGAATATTGCCGGCCATGGAGATGACAAGGCGTACATTCAGAGCCAGTAATGTCTCTGCATCCTCAGCACGTGGCAGTCCGCCGACGTACAAGTAATCTGTGATTTGCGAGATGTCCATATTAACTCTGATGATGCTCCGGAGTGATTGCGCCTATCCGGGCTGTTGGATCCCCTGCGGGTCATTATACTGCATTGGTTGCGCAGATCTGCGGCTTCTCTTACTCAGCCCACACCACTAACTTTGAAAGTACGATGCCAACCCCTCGTTGATATCGCCCACGACCCGATCCGCCACTGTCTCCAGCGCCTGACACTTGGTGGCTTCCTCTGCCACCCCGACCGCCTCGCACGTCACCGGCGCCCCGGCCCGGCTTAGCAGCTCGACCGCCCTCTGAGTGGCCTGGATGCCCCCGCACGAGTCTTCGAATACAACCACCCGTGCTGGCTCTTTCGCCAACAATCCCAACGGTCCACTGAGCCGATCATCTTCGGCCAGCCGGGCCGCAGCTTCCAATGCACCGATGATCTCGCCGCTGTGCGCTGCGCCGATGGCAGCCAGGGCTTGTACAGGCGACGGCTTGATGTAATCGGCGGGCATCTTGCCACGCTGGGCTGCCAGCCAGGTCATCGCTCCGCTGGCGATCAGTGGCGCACAGTCCGCCAATCCCAGCAGGTCCGCAGCCAGGTTGGCTTCCGGTGGGTAGTTGCCCTGGCCATCGCTCAATGATGCACCCGATGGCGGCAGACTGGGACGGGCGGTATAGATCGCCATTCCCGGTTGGTGCGGCCTGACGCGTTTCCGCAGCCTGTCAATCATTTCCTGGCTGAGCAGCGGCTTATCATGGGCAATCAACATGCTCTCAGTGTCGAACTCTGCTTTAAGGCCATAGGTCTGATGATAGCGCTTGCTGCCCAATGTGAAATGTTGGAGCGTGCGGGTGGTCGGTGTTTGCAGCGAGTAGATATCGCTGAGCAGCCCATCGAGGACTGCGCCAAAGCCTCCGCGGGCTCGCTGCCTTATGATCTGGTCGATGGCCTCGGTGGGGGGCGCGTCGTGTGGGGCAAGAGCCGCTACTTCTCGTGCCAGCAAGGCAAAATCCGGCCGTTCGATGCTCACACCGGCGTTCCGTATGGTCTGCAAAGTGCCTTCGATGTCCTTCCCAGCCAGGTCCGGGCGCTGCAATAGAACATCGACCAGCGTGGCTGCCACGCACATCAGCGACGAGTCCCACTCGTTGGTAATCCCGCAGGCCTCGAACTCGGCGATTTCGTCTATCGTCAGGTTGATCGGCGGTTGGCCCATCTGCACAGCAAAGCGATCGATAGTGGCTCGCAGGGCTTCTTTGTACCCGCCGGGGTAGACGAGCACGCCATCGAGATCGAAGAGGAAGAGTGTATTAGTCATGGATGTCCTTTTAGCTGTTAGCCTTTGGCTATTAGCTGTTAGCGTATGGCTTGCTCGTTACGCTCGCTCTATGGCAAATCGCATTCACTGTACGTCGCTTGCTATATGCCATAAGCTATAAGCCATCTGCTATGGATGGTATCGGCGGTCCAGTTCGGTGGCGATGTCAGCGGGTGAAAGACCACGCACGGCTAACAGTACCAGGCAGTGATAGGTCAAATCGGCTACTTCACTGATGAGCCGCTCGTCACCCTGGCTGCTGGTAGCCAATATCACTTCGATGGCTTCCTCACCGATCTTCTTGAGTATCTCGTCCTGCCCTTCATCAAGCAGCCGGTTAGTGTACGATCCCTCTTTCGGGTTCTTCTGCCGGTCGGTGATTACGGCAAATACGCGGTCGATGGTATCAGTCATGCGGTCTCCAAAAGGTAGTTTACAGTTCACAGTGAACAGTTTTTCTTCTTGATAAGGCAAATGCGTTGGAGACTTCGGAAGTCTTTGAGACTTCCGAAGTCTGAGCCGCGATTACTCGAGAGAATACCGGGTTTGGTGCCATTAGTTTCTGCCTGAAGATGATCATCAATCCGTTGATTCGCTGGCTGTCTTCATCATCTGCCTGATCTCTACAGCCTTCACGCGATCCGGACATTGCTCAAGAGCATCCTGCCAATCCCTCATAGCCTGATGCTTCTTTTCTTGGCGATAGTAGATTCTTCCCCGCAGAACCAGGGCATCGACATGCGCAGGGTCGCGCGCAAGGGCATGATCAATGTCTTGCAGTGCAGCATCCAGGTCTCCCTGTTTCAAGTAAGCCTGGCTGCGGAACAAATGGAACACCGGCCTGTCAGGAGAGAGCTCGATTGCGCGGGTGTAGTCGCGAATGGCTTCGGGCAGTTCGGCTGCTACACGGTAAGTATCATAGGCATGTCCGCGCAGGAAATAGGCATCAGCATTATCAGGTTCTTGTGCGATAATGGCATCCAGCTCGGGGATGACGCGCCACTTGGCAAGGCTCCAAAGAATGGTCGCAGACATCCTGGATTTGTAATATAGTCCCTGGACAAAATCACTTATCGCTGTCAAGTGATCCCCTGAACGATAATGGGCGCGCCCTCGCCGGATATACGATAGCCCATCCTGTGGCTGTCGTTGGAGAATGAAGTTGCAGTCTTGAATAGCAGCCTCATATTGCTCTAGGAGCAGATGAGACAGGGCTCGCCTCCTATAGCCCTCTACCATCTCTGGGTCGTGTTGTATGGCCTGAGTAAACTGAGAAGCAGCCTCTTCCAGATCGCGTGTAAAATCATACACACAGCCAAGCTGGAAATGAGCTTCGGCTACCTGTTCGCCTTGCTGAATAACAGCCTCTAATTCCTGGATTGCCTGGGCTGTCTTATGCATCTCCAAGCAGACCCGGGCGCGTAGAATTCGATACGCAGCCCGGTCGGGATCAAGACTGAGAGCCTGATCGATCTCGTCCAACGCCTTTTTGTCTTCTCCTTGATTGAAGAAAGCCAGACTCTGCTCATAGTGGGATTGTGCCTGAGAGTTCATGATTGGTTGCCTCCGAGAATTCCTGACATACCTACAGAAGGCTGAACGAATACGCAGATCGCAGATAATCTCAATTATCAACTGTCCGAAAGAAGCAGCTCACTTCCCCGGTGTGGCATGCCGGTCCCGCCGGGTTGACCTTGACCAGCAGGACGTCGGCGTCGCAGTCGGCCCATATCGAGACGACCTTCTGGGTGTTGCCGCTGGTGGCGCCCTTGTGCCACATCTCCTGGCGGCTGCGGCTCCAGAAGTGCGTCTCGCCTGTCGAGAGAGTCAGCTGCAGCGCCTCGACATTCATCCAGGCCATCATCAGCACCTGGCCGCTCTTGTCATCCTGCACGATGGCCGGGATCAATCCCTGGTCGTTCCATTTAAATTCAATGTTTTCAGTCATGTTTCGTTCCTTAGTAGTAGTGGACAGTTCACAGTCATACGCTGCTAATAGTCAATCGATCAATGTTTTGGCGGTCGTACCGGCACGCCCTCAGCCAGCAGGTAGCGCCTGAGATCGTCGATGGCCAGCTCGCGGAAGTGGAACAGGCTGGCTGCCAAAGCAGCATCGGCCTTTCCCTCCATGAGCGCGTTACGGAAATGTGACATCTCCCCTGCCCCGCCCGAGGCGATGACCGGGATGGTGATGGCTTCGGCGATGGCCTGGGTGAGGGGAATGTCGTAACCCTCGCGGGTGCCGTCTCGATCCATGCTGGTCAGCAAGATCTCTCCCGCACCGCGCTCCTCGACTTCCTTTGCCCAGGCGATGGCATCCAGTCCGGTGGAAATGCGCCCACCGTTGATGACCACCTCCCAGCTTTCGCCTTTCTTGCGCGCATCGATGGCCACGGTGATACACTGGCTGCCGAAGCGCTCGGCTGCCTGCGTGACCAGCTCCGGGCTGCGCGCCGCCGCGCTGTTGAGCGATATCTTATCGGCCCCAGCCAGTAGTGTTTCACGGATATCCTCGACTGTTCGCAATCCCCCACCAACGCCAAAAGGGATGAAGATCGAATCGGCCACGCCCCGCACGATGTCCAGCATGGTGTCTCGTTTCTCATGGGTGGCAGTAATATCGAGCAGGATCAGCTCGTCGGCGCCCTCAGCGTCGTAAACCTTGGCATGCTCGACCGGGTCGCCTGCATCGCGCAGGCTGACAAAGTTAATCCCCTTAACGACCCGCCCAGCGTGAATGTCCAGGCATGGAATAATGCGTCTTGCCAACATAACAAACCTCCAGAAAGGCAGTTTGCAGTTCACAGTGAACAGTTAACGGCTATCGGTCACCCTGTCACCATCTATAAGCCATCAGCTATAAGCCATTAGCCATCCACCTCGAACAGCCACACCTCTGCCCGGTACAGCGGCTCGTGGAGCATGATTTCGTAGTCCTGCTCCAACCGCTTGATGAAGGCCGGGTTGGGCAGGTTGAAGGCCGAGACCAGCCAGATGAAGCGCGGGTGGTCCTGCCGCTCAATGAGTGCTTCCAACTGGGGTATCTCCTCGAAGTAACCGGCCATCATGTCTACTCGCAGGTCCGACCCCATTTGCTTGAAGGTGTAATTAAAGTGCTCTTCGGTCCCTGGGGTCCCGTCGAAGGCGATGATGTAAGGACGTTCTGGGAGATCGGTGCTGTGCTCCACTGCATAGGCTGTCGCCTCCCTGAACTGGGCCTTGGTTGGCCGGTGATAGTAGCCCCAGCCCACCACCAGGTTGTACATCAGCAGTACACTCATCCCCGCTACCACCAGTGTTGGGAGCGGCCGGGGTAGGGGGAGGCGCGTAAGCATCCAGGCCACCAGCAGCACCCATGCTGGGAAGGAGATTAGCAGGTAGCGATCCACCAGCACCGACTTAGAGGCCAATGACGAGTAGATGTAGGTGACCGTATAAGGAAGCGCCATCCAACCGATCAGCACTGTCCACACCTCCCAGCGGACGCGCTCTTTGCGCCATAGTGCTCGCCCGCCATCGACGGCCAATGCCGCCGCAGTCAGCGCCAGCATCACCTGCGCCCAATCAGGTCGGGCGTTGAAAAAGAAGCGCAGCAGGAGCATTCCCTCGTAGACATAGCCCTTGGGCGGCGGCAGGTAATAGGCTTCCCGTCCCAGGTCGTTAAGCGTTTCCGGCACCCAGGGAGCGTAGCCTACCATCACGATGCCGAAGAGCAGCAACAGCTTTGCCCAACGGCGCGGCCTGGTCAGGTGCCATAGGCCTGCTCCAAGTCCATGCAGGCCCAGCAGCACCAGGCCAAAGTAGTTGACGTACAGAGCTGCCAACATGGTGGTGGCATACCCGGCTGCCAGCACCAGGCGCAGCGGTTTATCCTGGCCGATATCTTCCATCAGTCGCAGCCAGAAGTAGGATGACAACGTCGTGTACAGTATCAGCGCCGAGTAGGGACGTGCCTCCTGGCTGTAATACACGCTGACCTGCAAAATGGCCGTCAGCGCTGCCGCAAACACCCCGACGCGCGCATCGGCGGCCAGCCGCCGCCCCAATACGTACATGGCGGCTGCTGACATCACACCTGCCAGCGCTGCCGGGAAGCGCAGCAGGAACGTCGATGTGCCAATCGTCCGCATCCACGTCCACATCCACACTGAATAACCGGGCGCCCACACATCATCGATGGCGCTCCGAATTACCTCGGCCGGCGTGGCCTGATTGCTGCGTGCCCAGGTCATCAGCTCGTCGAACCACAGCGACTGCAGGTCCAGGTCGTGAAAGCGCAGCAGTGCAGCAAACAGCAGCAAGGGCACCATCAGCAAATATGGGCTGCTGGGCAGAATCCCCTTCTTCATCCATGACATCAAGTCGTCTGCTCTCTCGTTTGATACTTCCATAGTCTCACTTCTTGTTTGTCACCCGTGATGAGCTCGCGCTTGTTGGACTCGCTGCTGGGTGAGATCCGGTCCCTAGCCCCCAGCCCCCAACCCCCAGCCCCCGACTTCCAGCGCTTCCTGCAGTGTAAACGCTCCGGTATAAATCGCCTGGCCGATTACCACTCCCGCGATTTTGCCTGACGCACGCAGGGTGCGGATGTCGTCCAGCGAGGCTACCCCACCCGACGCGATCACCGCCAGCCCGGTCTCCTTGGCCAGCGCGACGGTTGCCTCGACGTTCACGCCGCTCAGCTCACCGTCACGGTCGATGTCGGTGTACAGGATGTGCTTCACGCCGAGCTTCGCCATCTGCTTGCCAAGCTCGATGGGGGTCCAGTCGCTCGATTCCTTCCAGCCATGGGTTGCCACGCGTCCACCACGCGCATCGAGCGCAATGGCAATGGCTTCTGCTCCAAACCGGGAAACGGCCTCGCCGGCCAGGTCGGGTTTCTGGATGGCCGCGGTGCCTAATATCGCCCGCGCGGCGCCCGCATCGATGGTTCTCTGCACGTCATCGAGTGTTCTTAGCCCACCCCCGAATTGTACCTTCGGCCCGACCTGCGACAGTTGGGCCAGCGTCTCCAGGTTGGGAGCCGCCTCGCCCAGTGTTCCGTCCAGGCTGATGACGTGCAGCCACCCTGCGCCGCCTTCGGCCCAGCGCCGGCCCATCGACACCGGGTCGTCACTGTAGGTTGTCTGCCGGCCCGGGTCGCCTTGCACGAGCCGCACTACGCGCCCGCCGCGCAGATCGATAGCTGGATAAACGATCATTATTACCTCTTCAAGCTGTTAGCTCTTGGCTATTAGTTTTTCGATGCTGGTTACGGATGAATATCCGTAACCGATAATACGCAGATTTCAATCTGCAAGCTTTGCCTTACTCAATGCAACCTTGTCTGTCATGAACGTACCGTCGGATTAGAATCCGACAAGTACGGGTGACAAGTGATGCTTTGCATCACCCATATCCGTCACCAGCGTGAATACCTCTCCACAAGAAGCTGTTAGCTGTTGGCTAAAGGCTAAGAGCTAAGAACTTGAGAACTTGAGAACTTGAGAACCGAAAAAACTGTAAACTGTTGACTGTGAACTGTAAACTCATCACCGCTCACCCATCACTTGCCATTTCCATGAAGTTTCGGAGTATCTGCTGCCCAACCGCCTGGCTCTTCTCCGGGTGGCACTGGATGCCAAAGACATTGCCGCGCCCGGCAATCGATGTGAACATCACGCCATAGTCGGTCTGTGCCAGGATGTCAGCGGGTTCGGCGGGTTCGGCGACGAAGGAGTGCACGAAGTACGCGTACGACCCATCGGCCACGCCTTCCAGCAGCGGGCTCTTCGATTGGATGTGCAGCTGGTTCCACCCGATGTGCGGGACCTTGGGCACGTCGGGTGGGAAGCGCACCACCCGGCCGGGCAGCAGGCCCAATCCCTTGTGGATGCCCATCTCCTCGCTCTCGTCGAACAGGTACTGCATCCCCAGGCAGATGCCCAGCAAGGGCGCGCCGCCGGCGACGGCCTGCTTGATCGGCTCTTCGAAGCCCGCCTCCCGCAGCGCGGTGATGCCCGCCCCAAACGCCCCCACACCCGGCAGGACAATCCGGTCGGCGCCCTGCAGCTGCTCCGGCTTGCCGGCGATGGTCACCTCCGCCCCCAGGTACTTTAATGTGTTGGTCACGCTGCGCAGGTTCCCCGCGCCGTAATCGATAATCGCAATCATGGGTCACCTCTAGATGGTTCTTGGTGATCAGTTCTTAGTGATTAGTTTATGCAGGTTACGGATGTATGGACTTTGACAAAATAATCCGGTAGCCATAGATGCCTGCTTGGATTCACCACCCTGTTTGTGATGAAGACCTATATCATTCCCGCGAAAGCGGGAATCTATAGGGCGGCAGTGGATTCCCGCTTTCGCGGGAATGACAAACCTCGCATACACAGGAAACGGCAGGTATTGAGGTAGAGTACCCGGATTGAAAAGTAAAGGTTCATTGCTTGTTATGTCTCTTCCGACGCTCTGCGTCCAGTGCGCTACGCGCCGCCCGACACGCTCCGATATCTACAAGACCCCGAGCCTGCTACGCGATAATCGAAACCATGTCGAGAACCTTGAGACCTAGAGTCTGATCGCCCTCGAACACTGCCTGCTCGCGAGCCAGGTTCTGGCTCATGCCGCGGGTGAACGACCGCCACGCGACGTCCTCATCGATGATAACTTCAGCGTCCGGCCTATCAGGAGCGCCTGAGTAAAGATGCCACGCTGTGTCCTCACTGAGAACTGACCAGCGTCCGCCCGATGGCCCCGTTATCGTGAGGGTCACGGACGTACTCTCTTCGGCAGTCGTCTCTCTGAAGGTTCTTGGTAATGCCCGGACGAAAGCCTCGATCACGGGCGCAAGGTACCTGGGCTGCTTAAGGTCGGGTTTCCCGACGGCGTCTCGAATGTGCTGCTGGTGATGCCAGCGCTCGGTGTATTCACGGGCCAGATCCAGCCAGACCGGCGCAGGCTCCGGTCCTACCCAGCCTACCGCTCCGCCCATTGCAAAGGGGTCGAGCTCTTGAAAGTACTGGCACGTCTGGTGGCCCGCCAGGACCAGCAAGTCTATCAGTAGGCGCGGGCTTATCCGGCCGGCGACAGACACCCAACTCTGGTTCCAGCCATTGATGAACGCCACCAGGTCGTTCCAGCCGCCAATCGATGCTCCTGCAACGTGACCATCCCGGCGACCTGAAAGGTTGCCTATTTCGTCGCCCAGCAAGTGGAGTGCGACGTCCTTTACAGACCAGCCAGAGCAGGCTGTTGGTCTTTGCCACTCGTCTGCCGTGAGGCTTCTAAGTAGAGCGATCAGCTCCTCGTGAATTTCAGGAAACAGCGCTGCTACGATTACCGGCTTTGGTTCTTCCAACATATTTCTCCCCCCTGCCTGCGCCTGCAGACAACACCCTACAGTTGCCAGTCGTATCTGCATATCTTGACTCATGCTCCGGCTTTTCAATGGCTACCAACAATTGCTTCATGTTGCGCAACGCTTCCTGACCTCTGCAATGAGCTTCCTACCCCCCGCAAAGCGTTTCCTACCTGTTACAATGAGCTTCCTACCACCCGCAACACGTTTCCTACCACCTGCAAAGCGCTTCCTACCTGTTGCAATGTGCATCCTACCACTCGCAATGAGCTCCCTACCGCCTGCAATGCATTTCCTACCTATTGCAGAACGCTTCCTACCTGCTGCAATGAGTGTCCTACCAGTCAATCATCAATCCGTCAATGTCCCCTTGCTGCTGGGAATGCCCGACCGGCGTGGATCAAGCTGCGTCGCGGCGTCAAGCGCGCGCCCGAGCGCCTTGAACAGCGCCTCGGCCTTGTGATGATCGTCCCACCCATCCAGGACCCGGGCGTGGAGGTTGAGTTTGCCATTAAAAGCGACGGTCTCCAGCACGTGTCTTACTAAAGTTGTGGGCATCTCGCCAACGAAGGGCATATCGAACTGGGCATCGACGACCGCATAAGGCCGGCCGCTCAAGTCGACGACCACCTGGGCCAGCGAATCGTCCATCGGGACGGTGGCGGAACCCATCCGGACAATGCCGGACCGATCCCCAAGCGCCTGATCGAGCGCCTGACCAAGGACGATACCCACATCCTCGATGGTGTGATGTGCATCGACGTGCAAATCGCCCGCTGCTTCGACCGTGAGATCGAACAGGCCATGTACGGCGATGAGATGCAGCATGTGATCGAAGAACCCGATCCCGGTGGCAATCTCAGCCTGACCGGTACCGTCCAGGTCGAGCGTCAGCTTGATGTCGGTCTCCTTGGTCTGGCGGGTGATGGTGGCTTTGCGGTTGGGCATGGTGTCTCTCCGTGTGGAAGGGCTATTAGCTCCTAGCTATTAGCTGTTA
>JAFGMS010000337.1 GCA_016927375.1 Anaerolineae bacterium | reverse complement strand
GGTTACGGATATTCATCCGTAACCGGTGCTTCGCAGATTTTAATCTGCAGCCCTGTCCCGCTCTATTGATCGCTTGTGTATTGAACACACTGTCGGATTAAAATCCGACAAATACGGGTGACGGATATATGTATCCGTCACCAGCACAAAGCTCTTTGGAAACTTGACATTGTCAAGCTACTCAGCTACCTGGCGCTTTCTACTGTGGCCATAAGTGATGCGTAAAAGGTAACGGCAAATCGCGGCGAGTAGGCAATCACTCAATCAACCAATGGAAAGGGGGCCCAAGGTGAAGATTGCTCTGCTGCACTACTCTGTGCCGCCGGTGGTGGGTGGAGTCGAGAGTGTACTCGCACATCATGCACGTCTGATGACAGCGGCGGGTCATGATGTACGCGTTGTGGCAGCACGAGGAGCGCGGTTCGACCCGCAGGTCGATTTCATCTCCATTCCGCTGGTTGATTCTCGCCACGCCGATATCCTGGCGGTCAAAGCCGAGCTTGATGCCGGGCGTGTTCCATCTCAATTCGAGGCCCTCGTTCAGAACATCAAGCAATCTCTCAAGGATGCTCTCGTAGGGGTCGATGTGGCAATTGCCCACAACATCTGCTCATTGCACAAAAACCTGGCGCTGACATCGGCTTTAAGAAATCTGGTCGATCGGCCTGGCGCGCCGCGCCTGATCCTGTGGCACCACGATTTAGCCTGGACAACGCCCCGCTACCGTGCCGAACTTTATGATGGCTACCCTTGGGACCTGCTCAGAACGGCCTGGCCCGATGTGGTGCAGGTGGTGGTCTCCGAGCTGCGCCGGGACGAGCTGGCGGAGCTGTTTGGCATCTCCATAGAAAACGTTTTTGTTGTTCCCAACGGCCTCGATGCAGAGGTGTTTCTCAAGTTGGAGCCGCAGACGCGTGATCTGATTGACAGACTTGATCTGCTGAATGCCGGCCCACTCTTGCTCCTACCGGTGCGCATCACCACACGCAAGAACATCGAGCTGGCGCTGCACATACTGGCCAAGCTGCGCAGCAGGTATCCTGATGCCATGTTGGTCGTGACCGGCCCACCAGGGCCGCATAATCCGGCCAACGTCGAGTACTTTTCCCGGCTGAAGGCCATCCGTGACGAGCTGAGGCTGGAGAAGGTCGCCCATTTCCTGGCCGAAGTGGTCGATGCCTACCTGCCCGACGAGGTCATCGCCGATTTTTACCGGCTGGCAGACTTGCTGATACTGCCAAGCCGCGAGGAGGGATTTGGCATCCCGGTGATCGAGGCTGGTCTGGTGCGGATGCCGGTTTTTTGCACGGACATACCGCCGCTTCAGGCATTGGGAGGCGAGGAGGCTCACTATTTCTCGCCGGATGCCGAGCCTGGTGTGGTAGCTGAGCACATCGCCCGGCACCTGGACAACGATGATACTTACCGGTTGGGCCTTCGGGTACGCCGATCCTACATATGGCAGGGCGTATACACAGAGCGAATCGCGCCGCTCTTGGAGAAAGGAAGATGAGCAGCAGAGAACGGGGATTTATCCCCTTCCGAAAAATACTCGTGCCGGTGATCTACGGTTGTGATCCATCGCCGGCGCTGACCGTCGCACGTCTCATCACAAGGCCGAAAGACGTTTTGTTGGTTGGCCTGATGGGAGTGGCGGAAGGTGAATCACTCAGCACAGGCGCTGTTCCGGCTCGTGAGATACGCTGCAAGCTGCAAAGGCTCGTTGTCGGCGGGCGCGGTCACTACCGCACCCATGTTCATGTCTCACATGATCCCTGGAAGGAGCTTATTCTGCTGGTCGAAGAGGAAAAACCCGATCTGCTGGTTTTGGAATGGCCGTGTTCGCTCGAGGCACTTGGCGTAACATCAGAGACAGTTCTGGTCAATCCTCCCTGTGATATAGCACTGGTGCGTGGCCCCATCTCTGAGAACCCCGAGCAGGTACTTGTCCCTCTGCGTGGCGGGCTCCACGCTGAGTTGGCACTGCGTCTCTCACTGGCTATGTCTTACACCTCGGGCACCAGGGTGACCTCTTACCACCTTCGCCCTTTGCCATCGACGCGCACGTTGCGGCAGCGGCTCTCAACACGCAGATTGGATGCTCCCTTCCGCGGGCTGGCCCAGACGCTTGCCAGCCTGCCCGAGGTTCGCCAGTTGGATATGAGAACCGATGACCCAGCCGAGGCGATTGTAACCGCTTCTCATGATGCGCAGCTTGTGATTATGGGAGCGTCAACACAGCCGGTCAGGTCGGATATCTCGCTTGGCCCGGTGACCGACCGCGTGCTGCATGAGAGCGACGCTGGGGTGATTGTTCTCAAGACACATCGCTCTGTGCCCACCGAGGTAGGAGATGAGATGGTCGGTAAGACGGCTATCTCTGTGCTGGTGGATAAATGGTTTGCGGAAAATACCTACCATGCCAATGAGTTTGCCAACCTCCAACACTTGGTTGAACTCAAGAAACGGCAGAATGTGAGCATCAGCCTGGCACTGCCTGCTCTGAACGAGGAAAAGACGGTCGGAAATGTCATCCGAGTTCTCAAGACGGTGCTCATGGACGACCTGCCGCTGCTGGATGAGATTGTGCTCATCGATTCAAGTTCCAGCGACAGTACGCGGGAAATTGCAGCAGCGTCAGGTGTTCCGGTTTACATTCACCAAAAAGTACTCCCGCAATATGGCATCCGGGAAGGCAAAGGCGAGGCATTGTGGAAAAGCCTGTATGTCACGCAAGGCGATATCGTCATCTGGATCGATACCGACATTCTCAACATCCACCCTCATTTCGTATATGGCCTGTTGGGGCCGATGCTCCTCAGCCCGCACATTTTGTTTGTGAAGGGTTTCTACCGCCGCCCTCTCAGGGTAGGCGATAAGGTACAGGCAGGTGGCGGCGGGCGTGTCACTGAGCTGTCGGCTCGCCCGCTGCTCAACTTGTTCTATCCGGAACTGTCCGGGGTCATCCAACCCCTATCCGGAGAATACGGCGGCCGGCGCAGCGCACTGGAGCAGATTCCCTTCTACTCAGGTTATGGTGTGGAAACCGGCCTGTTGATCGGGATGTTCGAGGAGTTTGGGCTGTCGACCATAGCCCAGGTCGATCTACTGGAGCGCATTCACCGTAATCAACCGCTTGAACCCCTCAGTAAAATGTCGTTCGCTATCATCCAGACGGTCATCCACAAACTGGAATCACGATACGGTCAGGCCATGCTGGAAGATGTCAACAAGACTATGAAGCTGATACGCTACGACAACGAACGGTTCTTTTTGGAGATTGAAGAGATTGCTGAGCGGGAGCGTCTACCGATGATCGAGATACCGGAGTATGCCGGGCGAGTAGGTGGACGAGGCCAGAGAGGATGAGGTTTGAGCAATAAATCATCCAGCCATAAGCCATATGCTTTCTACCATATGCCATCAGCGTGGGCGTGGTGAGTACGCGCCGCTGTTCTGCCACTCCTTGAGCGTGCCCCGGTAAAGCGCACGTTCAAAGTAGCCTCCTGAAACAGCCAGATCATCATAGCCTTTCTCCATCAATACTTCGATCAATGGCTCAAGCTGCCGCGCATAATGCTCCATGCACGCCAGTGGGTGAATTCCAGGCCACGAATAACACGATACAACCGTCCGGCGGTGCTTGGAGGGTATCGAGGGCGGCACACTTTGATCCCATGCAGGGTCATCCGGCGCAAAGACATACTGGTCAAGATTTCCTTGCGGAACACCCTCGACGCCGCGCACAATGGGAGGATCACCATCCAGAAGGTAGGGGTCGACGGCAAGATCGGCGATGATGGCATGCTCGGGGAGCCAGGCAACCCAATCGTTGGGGATCACGGGCTTTGACGGCTCCCTGCGCTGAGTGGCATCTACCAGGATGTCCGCTTCTTGCATCAGGTTTTTCATCAAATCCGGATTACCGGTCACATTGCGACCGACGGTCGTGGCAATGGCACCTGAGCCGCCGGCGATCATGTGTTCAGCATTGCGCTCGATGTTGCCCAGCTTGGTAACTGCCTCTACCGCGTGTTTTCCGACCATCCCAGCGCCCAGAATAAGCACCCGGATTGGCCGCCCATCCGGGCGTTTAAGCTCAAGCCAGCGTCCCCCCAGGACATCGAAGGCTGCTTCCAGGCCATTCCAGGCAACGGCTCGCATATTCTCAACCAGCCGTATATTTTGGCTGTTGACGATGCCGTCCAATGAGATAGCTTTGATGCCGCTGCTGCCCAGTCTCTCTACGCGCTTGGGGCGGGTAGGGAAGTGTAGCATTGAGAGGAGTACCGTGCCGGGGCGCATCAGCCCAAACTCTTCCGAGCTTGGAGAACGTAAGACGATCACAACATCTCGCAAATAGGCTTCCTCATGGCTGCACATATGCACTGCTTCGTTGCCAAGCTTATAATCATCGAAGAGGTAGCCGCTGCGAGAACCATATCCTTCCTCGATAAACACAGTTGCGCCGAAACTGGCAACAAACTGGACGAAATTGGGCAGAAAGACACGTATCTCCCCCTGCTCCTTCATCATTCTTGGAAATCCAACGGTCGCGAATGCTGTCATGTGATTCTCCTATAGCAGATGGTGTGTGGCCTATAGCTTATAGCCTATGGCATATGGCTGATGGTTACGACAGTGCACTCGTTGCTCATCTCTCATGCCTCACTCCTCATCCCTGCCTTTTATCGTCAATCTTGAGCCCATCGAGTCAGCATGGCCCGGGCGATAGCACGCTGGAAGAACTTGCCCTGTGGTGGGATCTTTGCCGGACCCCCGGCTTCGATGATGTTGCGGAGCAAAGGTCGAATTTGCTGCCCGTAGATTTGCATACAACGTCGTGGGTAAATACCCGGCCAGGAATAGCAGGACACCGCTGTGCGGCGGTGAGTGTTGTCGATACAATCCGGCACAGTGGTATCCCAGGCCGGATCGTCAGGGGGGAAGATGTACTGATCGAGGTTCCCATGCGGGATACCCTCGATGCCTTTCACCACTACCGGCTCCTGGCTGCACTCGTAGGGGTCGACCGACAGATCAAGGATGACAGCATGTGCCGGCATCTCGTCAATCCACCGGTTGGGGACAACATAACGTGAGGGGTCCAGCCGCTGAGTGGCATCGATCAGGAGATCGGTTTGCCTCAAATGCTCCAACATGAGAGCCTCGCGCGAGGTGAGATCGTAGTCAACGGCCGTCACTTGCACACCGGGTACTCCCTTCTTGGCCAGCCGGTCGCGCAGCTTGACATTGCCATAGCGTGTTGCTGCCTGTACCACATGGCTCCCGACAGCTCCAACACCGATGAGCAGAACCTGGATAGGAGGTCGCTTGGGGCTGGCCAGCCCTGGTGCCGGATAACACTTGGCGAGGGCTTTGAAGCCAGCCTCTACGCCATTCCAGGCAACATCCCGCAGGTTCTCGACAAGGCGGCGACCTGTGTCGTCTACAATCGAATCGAGCGAGACGGCTTCTAAGCCGCGTTTTTGCAGATCGGCTACCCGATCTGGGCGGGTAGGATAATGGACCATGGTCATCAGACAGGCTCCCGGCCGCATCAGGTCAAGGTCAGAAGAAGAGGGATATCGTAGTAAAAGAACCAGGTCTTGAGCGTAGACTTCCTCACGCAATCCGAAGCGAATGTTGCCCTTCTGGTTAGCGTTGAGATAATCCTTCTCACTATAGCCCAGCCTGCTGCCATATCCATGTTCCAGAACTATTGTGGTTCCTAGCCTGGCAACAGATGAGACAAGAGTGGGAAGGAATGCGCGGCGTTCCCCCGACTCCACGAGCATGCGAGGCAGCCCAACGCTGATCGAGTTCCCCATACCAGTTCGTCCTTTCCATAAGCGAATGACGATTCTAGTTGGCCTTGGGTTGGCCTGCAACCAGGCACCTTAACAGGGGACGTTTTGGCAGAAAAGAAGACCTCACAGGTTTCCAAAGGCAGCGTAACAAGCTGATTGCTCTGCTTGGTCAGCATTGCACGCAGCCACACATCACGAAAAACCTGTGAGGTTTATCTCCCTTCACTTTTGAAAGAGAAGGCATAGAGAACCCTGGTATAATGGATGCGATAGTAAAGTTCTATAGCCCGTTCCATCCGTGAACCATGTCCATGCTTAGCCTATATTTCACACCTTCAAATTTGAGATTTGACACGAGTGATGTATAAAACGTAATCCGTGCAAACGTGCCGCGGAATATAGGCTAAGAGCTGAGTAGTTTGACAATGTCAAGTTTTCCTGAGTAACCAGAATTGGCAGGAGAGGCTCCCTGTGCTTCCAAACGAAGGATCGACGAAGGATCGACGGATCTGGAACGAAGAGCGCCTCTGTGAGCATATCAACATCGAGGGGTTACTAAAGTTGACATTGTCAAAGTAGTTACAGTTGGAAAAGTAAACGCCAACCTCACTGCAAGATACAATCTGCCATGGGCTGAATGCCATGACTATCTATCCCGTGCGCACACTTGGGGTGCGCGAAGTTAAGGATGGCCCTAGAGAGTGGCGTGGCATAACGATCAGCCGGCTATCTGCTTTCCGCATCACACCGCTTGGCCGCCAGCTGCTACGAATAATTTAAGGAGGGGAAAAGATGAACGAAACATCTACAATGACCAAATCGGAGGCCATTCAGGCCGTTCTCAACGAACTCGATGGTCCAATTGAGTGGGACGAGTTCGCCCGGCGTGTTCTTGCATTGGCCCCCAGCAAGGCCAAGAAACCCGACCAGGGCATCCGCACCGGGCTGCGTTATGACTGTGCCCGTAATGTCATCTTCCTGGATAAGAAAAAGCTGATACCGACTCGCGTGGTCATGAAGAGACTGTGCTTTCGTATTACGCTTACGCGCCAGGAGGCCGAGCATGGCGCTGTGGCGATTACTCCCTGGTTTATTCCATTCTTTCAGACGAATTTTTTGTGCTCAGATCAGGGTGAGTTCGAGCCTCACTTCTATGATGAGCAGGAACAGGCAATTACCTGGCGGCCGGCGACGCTGCGGCAACAAATTGACAATACCTGGGGATCGCGGGAGTCTGTCCAGGTGGCAGCCATTGACCTGTCTGGCTGGCTAGCCAAACACAATGTCCGGCGCGGCGACAGCCTGTTGGTTACCATCAAGGATTGGATACGGCAAGAATACATCCTGGCCTTTGAGTCGGCCAAGAGCATCAATAAAACCAAGGTGCAGCAGCAAAACACCGGACTGGGCAATGCCATCTACGATGTGGTATGCGGCCATTCCGACGACCGGCCCTACAGCACCGAGATCATCCCCTATGCCTACGCCCGTTTGGGTGATGCTGCTTATGACTACCCAGGTGATCATTGGACCAGGGTAGTGGATGACGACAAGCGGCTGGGGCGCATGGATTACTTATATGTAGGACTGGCCCGCTACCTTTCCTTTGACGATGAGCCGCTGCTGCAGGAGGCAGATCCAGCAAGCCTCGATAAAGTCTTTCGTTTCAAAGCCAGTTTCAAATACAGGAAGTCGCTCTGGCGTCGTATCGAGCTGCGCGGCAGCGATACATTGAACGACTTCGACAATATGATGCGCGATGCCTTTGACCACGACTGGGATCATCTCAGCGAGTTCTACTATAAGCCCAAAGACCGCAAGGGGCGCAATGTCGGATGGGAAGGTTATGGTTATCACGGCGGATTTGATGAGGATAGGGGGACCGACGATATTCAGCTCGCAGAGCTGGATCTAGAGGTTGGTGATCAGCTCCGATATGTGTATGACTTCGGCGATAACATCCAGCATATTATCGAATTGGAGGAAATCATCGACGCCGAGCCAGACGCCGACTACCCTCGCATTGCTGAACGAAATAAACCTCGCTATAGGAACTGTGTGTCGTGCGCGGAGAAGGGCAAAAAGACAAGGGCAACCATGATTTGCATTGAGTGCTCTAATGAGGAACAGCGCGAGGTGCTGCTCTGTGATGAGTGTGCATCCAAAGATCATGAAGATCATTACGTGGATGAGATTATCTACTAAGCCGGGCACGAGGCATGAGTTGGAGAGCATACCTCATCCCTTTCCGGGAGGTTGGTGTAGGTCATTTTGCAATCGTTGGGTATGATAGATATCCTGCTCACGGCTATCAACCGCGTACCCGCGACGATCTTGGAGGAGAAATGACCCGCTACCGCATTGCCTGGATGCCCGGAGACGGCATCGGCCGGGATGTGATGGATGCAACACGCATCGTGCTCGATAAGCTGGCCCTGGATGCCGAGTATGTCTCAGCCGACATCGGTTGGGAATTCTGGCGTACCGAAGGCGATCCTTTGCCCCAGCGAACCATCGACATTTTGAAGACCTGTGACTGTGCCATGTTCGGTGCCATCACGTCTAAGCCCAAAGAGGAAGCTGACGATGAGTTGAGCCCTGATATGAAAGGCAAGGGGCTGGTTTACCGCAGCCCCATTGTGCGCTTGCGCCAGCTCTTCGACCTGTACGTCAACCTGCGCCCATGCAAGGCCTACCCCGGCAATCCGCTCAACTACCGCGAAGGCATCGACCTGATTGTCTTTCGCGAGAACACCGAGGATCTCTACTCCGGGGTCGAGTTCTACCCCCTGCCTTCCGATCTGCGCGTTGCGCTTGAAGCGCACAGCCCTCGCATGAAGGCTTTCAAAGACGATGCTTCGGATGATATCGCTATCTCTTGCCGTGTGGTCACCCGCCGGGGCAGCCGGCGCATCGTGCGCAAGGCCTTCGAGTATGCCCGGCAGTACGGGTACAAAACGGTCACGCTGGTCGAGAAGCCTAACGTGGTGCGCGAGACCTCCGGTCTCATTACCCGCGAAGCGCGCAAGATTGCTGCGGAGGAGTTCCCCGGCATCTCGTTGTGGGAAGCCAACGTCGATGCCATGATGATGTGGTTGATTAAGAACCCGCTTGATTACGGTGTGATGGTCACTACCAATATGTTTGGCGATATCCTCTCCGATCTGGCCGCCCAGCTGGTGGGTGGGCTGGGATTTGCCTCCAGCGGCAATATCGGCGATGACTTTGCCGTGTTCGAACCCACCCACGGCTCAGCTCCTAAGTATGCCGGGCAGTACAAGGTTAACCCGATTGCTACCTTCCTGGCGACCAGGCTGATGCTCGATTGGATTGGAGAGAAAGAGAAGGCCGATTTCCTGGAGGCTGCCATCGCCGGTGTCATCGCCGAAGGCAAAGTGCGCACCTACGATATGGGTGGTAGCCATACCTCGATGGAGATGGCAGAGGCGGTGGCAGGAAGGCTGTAGCTGGCGGCTGATGGCTGATAGCTTATAGCTGTCGACCTTAAGGACGTCGTGGACAAAACTGGCCGCTTTTACGCGCAAAATCGTCTCTGTTTGTCCACGATGTGGGCAAGGTTGATAGACAGCTTATAGCGTGTGGTTCGAGGCTGGAGGGCTTATTGATGAACTCACCGGGCGCAGCGTCAAAGAAAGCACGCTTGCTTTGACGATCCGTCCATAGGGGATGATCGATCCATGCTGCATGGTTTACCCATCCATGCAGCATGCTTTTGAAGTTGCCATATTGAGCCGACCACCATCGCTGGCCTATCATCAATCGTCAATCAACCAGTCATCAATAACAACACTCACGGTCTTCGTTGATGGTGTACTTGGCGGCCACCGATTCAACAGAAACCGGCGATGGCTTCCCCTGAGAGAGCAGCCGTAATGCTTCCAGATCGGACTTCCAGGCCACATCGCCGGGGGCAACCAGACAAATACTGCCCGGTTCGTTGGTCATGATGAGCTTGCCATCCTTGAAATAGTATAGCCCCTCACTCACCGCGGTGGGATAGATGTGCATCAGCGGTGGGATGTCGTTGGGCTTGAACCACAGCTTGATCTCGCGCTCGGCATCCTCAGGATTGGCCGAGCCGTGAATGAGATTGTCCAGGCGATCACTCACCACATTCCCTTCATCATCCTTGATAGGCACGACTGTCCCCAGAGCACGGACACAGCCGGGCTGTTCCTCGCGGGCCACATGAGGGTTCGTTGGGCCGGCAACGGCTCTTACTTTCTTGATCGCATCCGGCCCCTGGTAGACAAACGCGATCACCCTGCGTTTCCAGGGATTATCCGGATAGTGACTGTATCCCATGATGTAATCGATCAGCGCCGGGAAGAACAGCTTCCCCCTGTGTTCAGCATAGTGCTCTTCGGCCAGCATTCTGCTGACATAGACTATCTTCGCTCCAGCGAAGTGCAGGTGGGTATGGTATTCTGAAAGCAGAGAAAGCACATAGCCTGTCAAGGAGTTCTTGAGGGCATCCGGTTTGATAAGCACCAGCGTCTGTTCGAGTTCTTTTCGGTTCTGTTCCATGCAAAAAATCCCCATGTTGATTGTCGGTAAGCTTCAGAAAAACAGAGCTTTGCCCAAGAGCGGTGAGAAAGGCAATAGCCACAGAGAGCAAAGCTACCCTGACGATAACATCGGAAGCGGTCTTTGCCAAGTCAGGCACGGTTTACACTACTGCATCTGTCAATGTCAGACCAAACTTGACTCCCACCCCAACCTGTGAGATAACAACCCACAGGGAACAGAGCAGCATTGACAGTGGCAAAACGATTTACTGTTTAGTCGTCATTACTAACAACCAATCACTAGTATTTCGGCCAGCAGTTCCCGCTTTGGAGATTTGCAGCAGGGATTGCTGACAAAAACCCTGTTTTTTGCTCTGTGTTCTCTGCGCACTCTGCGGT
>JAFGMS010000336.1 GCA_016927375.1 Anaerolineae bacterium | reverse complement strand
GGTTACGGATGAATATCGACGGATGGATACCCATCCGTAACCAGCGCAGGCGGGAGGAGGTTGTGCTGTTCCCCAATCCCCAACCCCTGACCCCTAACCCCCGTTTTTTTACTTGAGATTACTATCTATCCGTAGATTGCTCCGCTCCCTTGTTTTTGTTCCAACGCGAAGAATGAGCACGGAAGCCGCACACCCGAAACGCATTGCCGGATAGGCTCTTATTTGATTTGCAGCATGATATCCGGGCCGCAGCAGCCTTGATCTGTAAGCTGCATCATGAAAGGCCGGTTCTCCGGCCATTCATGGTATATTCTTATGAGCAAGAAAACAGGAGCATCACTTTATGTCCAAAGAAACCTATCCTACCATCCAAGCTCTCTTGAGCAGTAATGAAGCAAGCAAATTGGCCCAGGGCTTGAAAATGGTGAGGCAAGAAATCGCCCACCTGGAGCAGCAAGAGGCAGAAATGTTGTTTGACCTGGTGGTCCCGCTCTTTTATATCGATCCGCTCGATCTCCCCGATTTCGTACCGATCTTGAACGAAGCAGTCAGCCTGGTGGCGGAATTTGGCGCCTGGGTTATCCCGATATTGGTAGAGGATCTGGATGCGGGCGATGTGAAGGCCCAGTTAGCCATTGGCCACGCATTAGGACGGTTGGGAGCCGATGCGATCCCCCCTTTGCTGGATGAATATGCAGCATCGGAGGATCTGGCCCGGCGCACGTTTATCCTGTATGCATTGGGGAAGATCAAGTCGCCACAGATCTCACAAGTGCTGCCTCTGGCGCTGGAGGCAGCGAGCGGCTCTAACCTGGAGCTCCGCGACACGGCGACACGCGCACTGGGAAAGTTTGCAGAGTCTATTCCTGCCGGCCAAATATCCGAAGCTGAGCGACTGGCCTGCCTGGAAAGGCTCCGCGAAAACCTGGGCGATCCCAGCCCGGCTATTCGTGCCAAGGCCATTCGGAGTTGGGGAAAGCTGGCCAGATATGGTCACTTGACGGAAGAGGAACGCCAGGATCTCAAGGTCGTTTGCCAGCGTCTGCTGGGGACAGATGAGCATTATCAATGGGATCGGGCCTACATGGTACGGCATGAGGCCAAGGAGGCTCTTCAGCATGTTTGAAAGCGGATTGCTCAATCGCCGGTGGGAGGCCGGAGCGATAGGGTTACGGTTTGAGCAAAAATGACCGGATACAGCTCATCCGCAGCATCTGAACAGGCATGTTGCCTTACATATTTACCCAGTTACATGTTTACCTTTTGCACATCACCTACAACTGCGGTAGAGAGCACAAGGTAGCTGAATAATGACCAATTGGAGTTAACACAGGAAGCGCGATGACTCACGAAGAACTGATTAAGATCTGGAAACATGAGGAACAGCAACCCTTCACCGGCTGGGATTTCTCTTATCTGGCCGGTAGGATGATTGAAGAGATGCCACCCTGGTCCTACCTGGAGCAGGCATCAGAGCTGATGCGCCAGTCATCAGCCGTTCTGGATATGGGGACCGGTGGCGGAGAACGACTGCTGGAGATACAGAAGGACTGGCCGGAGAAAGTGGTGGTCACAGAGGACTATCCTCCAAATGTGAAGCTGGCCGAGGAGCGTCTGGGGCCATTAGGCGTGACGGTGGTAAACGTGTCATTGAAGCAAAACGGCTTGATACCATTTGAAGATAATGAGTTCGATCTTATATTGAACCGGCATTCAGGGTTCAACTGTGCCGAGGTGGCGCGGACCCTGACCCCAGGGGGCGTGTTCTTAACGCAGCAAATTCATGGTCTGTGGGCACAGGATTTGTTGGCAGAGTTTGGCACAACCCCGCCGTGGCCTGACGCCACACCAGAGCATCATGCAGCAGGGTTGAAGGCAGCGGGATTGGATATCGAGAAAGTAGAAGAATGGCGTGGCCAGCTGATCTTTCACGACATCGGGGCATTAGTGTATTACCTGAAGGCTGTCCCCTGGCTTGTGCCGGGCTTCTCGGTAGAAGCACATCTGGACAACTTGTTGAGATTGCAGGCCCAGATGCAGAATAGAGGACAGTTGGTCTTCGAGGCCAGAAAGTATCTGCTCAGGGCAAGAAAAGGTAGCTAAGTATGGTTCACGTGAGAGCTGTGGCCACCGGTCCTGATCTACAAAGGGTTGAGCTGCAGTTGGCAAGATAGGTCTTGGGAAACCCCGAGACTGAAATGGTCGATGCCAGCCAGGAATCGGGGCAGACAACAACGCCCTACTCATTGCAGCCGGTGCAATGCTCCGTATATCTATCAAAACGTCATTCTCATCAAATCGACGATCACATAGGTAAGGGGAGCCATCCACCCCAGTTGGATGCAGATGGCACGGCCCACCACACACCGCTGGTCTCCAGCGATTCGCGAGTGTGCCCATGGAGCAACATCTGGGGCTGGTTCTTCTGCCCCCTATCCAGCCAATTATACGGTTGCCACACCCGATGTAAAATAGCAGGTAACTACTTCGACAATGTCAACTTTAGCAACTCTCGATGCTGCTATGCTCAAAGAGGCGCTCTTCGTTCCAGATCCGTCGCTCCTTCGTCGATCCTTCGTTTGGAAGCACAAGGAGTCTCTCATGCCCATTCCGGTTGCTCCGGGAAACTTGACATTGTCGAACTACTCAGCTATCTGGCGCTCTCAACTGTAGCTATGAGTGACACATAAAGGGTAAATGTATTGGTTTCATAGGTGTCAACTTAAGCCCAATGTCATCCTTTTCGCTACGGCTACTGTCATTCCCGCTTTCGCGGGAATCCACTTGGCGCGCTTATGGATTCCCGTTTTCATGGGAATGACACGTAGTTCGCGAGGCTGAAGGCGGATCATCGAGCAATACGAGGCTCTTAAGTTGACACTTATGGTATTGGTTTACAAGTTAAGGCATTTTGTGCTTCGTCAATATCCTTTGCATTGATGGCCTGGCCCTGGGTAAAGGTCAGTTGACTGGTAGGGGGGAGCAAGATTGTTTGTTAAGCCAACAAACTCTCTCGTTTAGCCGACAAACTTTTTCGTTTAGCCAGGAAACTTTTCGACTTGTTCGCAGGACTTCCCGGTCTCCGATTGGCCCTTGACAGGACATTCAATTGCTTAACTTGTCATCAATAGGGTAAATGGGTAAACAGGTAAAACATGAGACGTGACGAGTTCGCAGCCTGAGTCACAAGTCACAGCTTGAAGCTTGAAAAGCTAAAGGCTAAGAGCTGAGAGCTGAGTAGTTACAATAGTAGAAGGCAGGCCGCCTAGCAGACTATCGCGAGACAGGATAATGACCAGACTCTTGTCAACTCGCAGTGTACGGACACAACTGGTGTTCAGCTTCATTGTGCTCGTATTCTTAGAAGCCATAGCGATAAGTGTACCAGTGCTCTGGCTGATTCGCTCACATCTCAACCACCAGGCATGGGCACAGATTGAGCAGGGCACTCAGGCAGCCCAGGCAATCTATGCCATCGAACTGACGCGTTTGAATGATCTGGCAGCACTCACAGCCCAGCGCCCCACATTGGAGGCTCTACTCGCACAAAACGATCAGGCAGTTCTACGTGGTTATCTGCGCCAATTACAGGATAGCTCCGGTTTCGATCTGGTGAGCATCTGCATCGAAGGTCAAGAAGTCTCCTCTTATGCTGTTGTATCTATCACACAATCGATTTGTTCAGCAAGCACCTCCAATCACTACGCCGCGGTCAGGGGAAGCTCGTACTCCTCCCAGCCATGGCTGCTGGGCAATCATCCTCTCCCTGATGAGATCTCGCACTCAGGCTATGTGGTTATTGGCCAATTACTGGATGATGTCTTTGCCTCACAGATGCGCGATCAGACCGGGTTGGAGCACAGCCTCTGGGATGACAATCAGCTTTTGTCAACGAGCCTGACAGACGACAGAACAGCGATCAGCGATGCATTACACGAGCCAGTTGAATCTGACAATCTGGCAGATATTGGTAAATGGATATTTACCATAGATGGGCATCGCTACTATGCCGCGCGCATCCCACTAGATGGAGCAGGTCTTGAAGCCGAGGTGATCTTACCCATCGGAGATATCATCGCAACCCAACGGCGGCTGATCGGTTTCCTTACCAGTGGCATCCTTGGCGCGGCGGTTATCGCATCTAGCCTGGGCACTCTCCTTGCCCGGCGGCTCAGCCGCCCTCTCATCCACCTTGCCGATTCTGCTTCCGAGATGAGCACAGGAAATCTTGATCATGAGATAGTTGTGGGCGCGCCAATTCCTGAAGTTGTCCGGGTCGCCCAGGCCCTCGAACACGCCCGGGTTGATCTCAAACAGATCCTCTTGCGACTTCAGCAAGAAAAGAATTGGGCCGATCATCTGTTGGCATCTATCGTGGAAGGGATTATGACGCTGGACGCCACGCGGTGTATTTCCTATTTCAGTTCTGGAGCAGAACGCATCACGGGATGGCAGCGTAACAAAGTACTGCTTCGCCCTGTTGACGACATCTTCAAGCTGGTCGATGAGGACACACCCTTCAGCCAACAGATTCCTCAGCAGGGCCAACGAGCAAAGCTGACAGTCAACCTGGCCCATGGACAGCAGGCAACACTGGCCATTACCAGAGCACTCCTGGCCCCATCAGAGGCCATTGAAGCCAGCGAGGTTCTGGTGTTTCGCGATATCAGCGAAGAAGAAGCTATACACCGTCTGCTGGGGCACTTCATGGGAAGTGTGGCCCACGAGTTCAAGACTCCCCTGGCAGCGCTGGCTGCATCGGTTGAGCTGCTTCTAGACCAAGCCCCTGACCTGAGCCCAGAGGAGCTCAGCGAGTTGTTGATATCGCTTCACCTGGGCATAGTCGGACTGCAGACATTGGTTGATAACTTACTGGAAAGCGCTAATATTGAGGCGCAGCGGTTTCACGTATCACCACGGTCATATGACCTAGGCATTGTGATCAGTGAAGCTGTACAGATGATGGAACCGCTGCTCAGGAAATACGGCCAACGGTTGATCATCGAGCTGCCCGCTTCGCTCAGGCCCGTACAGGCTGATCCCCGGCGCACAGTACAGGTGCTTGTCAACTTGCTGTCGAATGCCAGCAAATACGGGCCTCCTGATGCAGATATCAGTATTAGCGTCTTGTCTCATGATAAATATGTTCGGGTGCAAGTAGCTGATCAGGGCGCGGGAATCCCTACCGACTTCCGCCAACAGGTATTTAAGCGCTTCGTTCATCCTGATATTGCAGGCGAGCACGAAAAAGCTGGGGCTGGGCTGGGTCTATCGGTGGTCAAGGCCATCGTTGAGACACAAGGCGGGCAGGTGGGTATTGAGGATCGGGCAGGTGGTGGCGCAGTCTTCTGGTTCACCATACCATTAGACAGCGAGCGAGTTTAGAGTGTACCAGTTCACGACTTTCAATGAGCATTATGCAGCCGGCGGCTGCCAATGGCGCTAAACGAGTATGACAAAGATCCTGGTTGTTGACGACGATCGAGTGCTGGCAGATGTGATTGCCTTTACTTTGCGCCGTGAAGGCTACCAGATACTGCTGTCACACGATGGCGAAACAGCGCTTCAGTGCTGGGAGCAGGAACTGCCTGACATCATTGTCCTGGATATTGGACTCCCCAAGATAGACGGCTTTGAAGTCTGCCGCCACGTCCGTGCCCACGCCAATACCCCCATCATTTTGCTCACCGTCCGCGACGAGGAAGATGATATTATTCATGGCCTCGACCTGGGAGCCGATGATTACATCACCAAGCCATTCAGCCCCAGGCAGTTGGTGGCGCGTGTGCGAGCCGTCTTGCGCCGGGCAAGCCAATCTCTCAATGAACCCTGGCAGCAGGTTGGTAATCTACGGCTGGATTCCAGCCGGCGGGAATTGAGCATTGACGATGCCAGGACATTTACTCTGACCTCCCTTGAAAATCGCCTGCTCGGCTATTTGATGCTCAATGCTAACCGGGTTATGACCATCGATGCCCTGATCGATCATGTTTGGGGACCTGCCAGAGGCGATCGTGATATGCTGCGCCAATTGATACACCGTCTGCGAAGCAAAATCGAACCTGACCCCTCTAATCCGATCTATATCGAAACGGTACCAGGGCTGGGTTATGGCCTGATCGCTGAACCAGATATAGATGACTGATCCCCGATTGTGCTGCTTTGCCCTTCATCTCTCACAACGACCACCAGCTCTCCTGAATTTGTTCCAAACTGTCACAGCTTTGTCACAACTTGATCACAGTATTCATCATTTCGATCAACTAGATTACACATAAAGGCTGATTATTGAGCAACATCGACTCATGAACACCTGTGAAAGGAGATGTAAAGCATGCAGATAGAGATATTGCCTTACATCGTGGTTCTGGCCTTCTTCTGTGAATTGGTCGATTCGACACTCGGAATGGGGTATGGGACCACCCTAACCCCACTGTTACTCTTGTTCGGATACGAGCCATCAGTGATCGTGCCAGCCGTGTTGTTTTCTGAATTCTTGACAGGTATCCTGGCCGGTCTTTTCCACCATGAGCTAGGCAATGTTGATTTCCGCCGAGGCAGTCAAGACTTCAAGGTCATGATCCTGATGGCGGTACTGAGCATTGTCGGAGTACTGATAGCCGTTGGTATTGCGGTCTCAGTACCGTCATGGGTAGTCAAGCTCTATATCGGGTTATTGGTCTTGAGCATGGGCATTGTCATCCTGGCAAACCATAACAAACAACTGGTCTTTTCCTGGAAACGCGTGGCTGGTCTGGGTTTCCTGGCTGCTTTCAATAAGGGAATCAGCGGTGGTGGCTATGGCCCAGTTGTCACTGGCGGACAAATATTGTCAGGCATTGGTAGTCGCAGCGCCATTGGTATCGCCTCGTTGGCAGAAGGGCTTACCAGCGCCGTCGGGTTGATCGCCTATATGGCCAGTGGGGCGCCATTCCCCTGGGCACTGGGCCCTTCCCTAGCCCTCGGCGCAGTACTCTCGACGCCTCTGGCCGCTTTTCTGGTCAGCCGGTTTTCAATCAAACGCCTGACGCTTGCCATTGGCGGATTATCTACCGTGTTGGGAGGGTACACACTTGCCCGACTGATGTTCTAGCGTTTAGGAATGAGAATTTATTAACTTGCTCATCCATAATCCGGATTGCAGGCTCTTAGGGGCAAGTTATTTAATCGCCAT
>JAFGMS010000335.1 GCA_016927375.1 Anaerolineae bacterium | reverse complement strand
GCACCGGTTACGGATGAATATCCGTAACCAGCATCCATTCATCGATAAGCTGCCTAACTTGACATTGTCAAAGTAGTTACCATGATACTTCGATAAGCTTATTGTTGAGCAAGTCATTGAGACTATCGGCAATCAAGTACATATTGCCATAAGTTGGCTCCTCGCCTTCATCAGCTTCTTCTTCGTGATCCCAGAAGTAGATCTTGCCCTGTTCGGTTCCTGAAATGACCAGGCAAATCTGGTTGCCACCAGGATCACAGCCTATGGAGAGACACTCCTCCGGGACTCGTCCCTTGAATGCCCTGCAAGCTGAGATTATGTCAATGGGACTATCGTGAACAATGCAATAGAACCAATCTAGCAAGTCGGATTGCCCCGGTATCGGGTGGTCTGGAATGAGAAACATGTTGGGATCGGGCTTACCACCATTGTTTTGGAGCAGAAAATGGCGATAATCATCTGGGAACCGAACACCCATTGCATTCTCAGCCGCCTCGATGTCATGCTCGGTCAACGCTGACCCCGAATCTGTGATGATGACGGCAGGCATTGTCTTTTCCTTTCTATTCTATGCAACACGGTCCCCGACACAGCAAACCCGAACACACAGTACCAACTTGACAAATGCCGCTCTGTTCAATCAGCAATCGTCAATCATTTAATCGTCAATGTTCTGGATGGCCAGGTCGATGTAGATGGCCGCCGACCAACCGAATATCGAAGCCGCCTTGGGCGGGTTCTCCCCTGTCTGAGGGTGATAGTACTCGTAGATATCAGGCCGGCCCGCGATCATCTCAAGTGTACGATTGCGCAGCTCGCGAGCAATATCAAAATAACCCGAGCGCTCTAGCCCCTCGATGAACAGGTAGTTGATGTTCACCCACGTTGGTCCTCGCCACATCTGGAGCGGATCGAACTTCGGATCGTCAAGCGCGACAGTGGGAAGAGGATATCGTGGCCAGAACTTGTGCTCATCGGTGAGCTGGGCAACCAGCCGATCGGCTATAGCTTCCGGCATTCGCCCGGTGATCAATGGGTATAGATTAAACGGGGTGACGACGTTGATCCGACTGCCGTTGCGGGTAGCCCAAAATAAGCCGGCCTGTGCATCCCATTTTTGCCGGAGGAGCTGCCGGGCTACATCGTCGGCGCGTTGCTCCCACAGTTCAGCATCTTCCTTCTCGCCCAGAACCCGTGCAATCTTAGCAAGCGCCTCCTGCTGGAGGCAAAGATAGGTATTCAGGTCAGGCGCCTCGACGGGCATGCCGTCATCCCACAGCGGGCTGTCATCCAATCCGGAGGAATAGGGGTGCAGGTATTCGCATAAGCCGCTGGAGTCAGGATCGTTCTGCTCGAACCACCAGTTATTCCAGCGTACCAACGGTTCATAGACTTCATCCAGGAACTCGCGGTCGCCATCGTGCTCGTACAGCTTCCAAACAGCCCAGGCGATTAGCGGCGGCTTGGTCACATCGGCCTCCACCGGGACATCCATCCGTGTGACAGTGCCTTCATCATGGATGGCATCCGGGATCATGCCGTCATCACGCTGGTGATCGAGCAGCAGCCGCAACTGATCCTGCGCCAGGCGGGGCTCGACATGCCGGTAGGCCAGAGCGTGGAAGAAGTTGTCCCACTGCCAGGCGCCCACGTAGTGTATCTTGGAGGGTGTCATGGCTTCACGCGTGGTGTAGAAGCGCGTAGATATCAGCCCAGCCCGCATGATCCACCAGGCATAGTAATACTGATCGCGGTACGGGCCGGCCACCTCGGGAGCGGCAGCAAACCATTCATGCCAGCGGTCGGCAGCCGCCTCGATAGCCGAGCGGGGCTCAGGCACCCATCGGTTGAAACCCAGACGCGGCGTGATATTGATAAGCAGAGCCTTACCACCCTCCGATGCATCCATATGCAAGCGGATCTTCTGTACATCCGGGCCATTGGCCACGACCTCATTACACAACAGCGGTGCATTGCTTGTGTAGGCCAGGTTGCGCCGGATCTGTCCGGTCAAGCGCAGCACGCCGCCCCGCCGGTCGGTCTGCGCCCGATCAAGGTAGGCTCGAAAAGTTACGCCACATTGGGCCTGGGGTAGGGCGACCAGGAGTGTTTCGGGCTCGACAAAAGTTATGACGAAGTCACCAATGCCGGTCTTGCAGATCACGCAGTGCGGATAGGTTGTCATCTCAAACGGCAACGGTTGGCCGTCGCTATCCGTCAGCTGCCATTCATCGACCAAAGGTGGGCGATCCCGGTAAGCCGCAAGTTGGTTCTTTAGCTTGAACCACCGCTCCGCCAGCCGGATGCAGAAGCCATCCTCTTTTCGCAGCAGCAGCAGACGCGAGCCGCGCTCGCTGAAAGGAATACAGCACAGGTCGATACGGTTACGAAGAAGTTTCAGAAAGGGCGAGGTGATTTCAAATGTCATGGATATCTCTAGGCTGCAACGAAGATCTCAAAGTTTACAGTATTCTTTGTGGTTGACGATCGACAACAGGTTTTCTGGTGATTAGTTCACAGTCTACTGCTCACATGATCAGCTATCAACCATCTTTTGAGGCTACCTTTCAGTTATCTTCTACTCACGATAGCATAGAGTAGGCCATTGTGTCTTGCGTCGTGTTGCTTCCCTTGAAAATAGGCCTGAGCCATGAGGGCTGAGGCATGAGCTAAAAGCTCCACATGCCCCATTGCTTTCACAGGAAGCATTGCCATACTTTCGCTGCGCCTGTCATTCCTGTGAAAGCGGGAATCCATACGCCACAATCATCCGCCGCTGCTGTTTGCCTCTCTTTGTGGTAGGGTTCCACCCCGTGTTTAGTTCCGCTGATCATTTGCCCTCACACGAACGCAGCGAGCATGCCATTGCCATGTACCATATGTCATCATATCAACCACAGCTCATCTTGCGGTTCGGACAGCCGCTCGGCACCATTTTCGGTGACCAGGATGTTCTCTTCTAGCCCTATATAGCCAAAGCCCTCAACGGAGACACCCAACTCGATGGCAAAAACATTGCCTGCCTCGACGATGCCATAGGGTGTCTGTCCGTAACGCTCCCAACGCGGCCCGAGGATGGTTGCACCATCGTGCGCCGATCGGCCTAAATGATGGCCAAAGGCGTGCTGGTACTCCGGATATCCATCCTCAACCAGGGTTTTGCGAGCAACTTCGTCTACCCGCCAGCCTTCGATACCCGGTTTGATAGTGCCAAATCCGGCCAGGAGCGCACGCCTTGCAGCGTTAAAGGCTTTCTTGACGGGCTCTGGGACACTTCGCTCCTCATCCTTCCGGACATACCAGACGCGCTGCAAGTCGGCACAGTAATCATCCCGCTTGACACCAAAGTCCACATGAACCAACATGCCGGGTTTGACGGCATATTGAGCTTGTGGGCCAGCATGTCCCACGGGCGAATCAGGGCCGATGTCTACAGTAGGGCAGAACCCCTGATCCCAGGCTGTGTCGAGCCCTTTCTTGCCCACCAGCTCGTGAGCATGCTGTGCGATTTCCGGCTCATTCACCCCTGGCTTGATTGCTTTTCCGATCTCATGGAAGATGCCCTGGGTAGCGACGATAGCCTCCCGGATGCGCTTAACCTCGGCTTGCGATTTGCGTCCTCGCAAAGAGCCAATGATGCTCTCAGAAGATACCAGACGCTCGACCAGATCGGCGTCTGCCAGGTATCTCTGCAAGAGAAGCATCAGGCCATGCCCCAGCCCATCAGAGGCAGCGTCACTTTCAGAATAGTTCAGGGCCAGTTGGAGAGGGTTCAGGTTGAGCAGTGTGTTGACCAATGGGTTCCGGATGCCCTCGACATAGGGAATAATGTTGGTATATCCTCCCACGGCCCGCACGTTTTCGGCATCATGGTGCCCGACGATGGCTATACGCTGGTTGTCCCGGGTAATGATGAAGGCCGACTGCCAGACCATATCTATACCAAGAATCAAATCGAGGCATGGGTCGGGGGACAGCATGGTCTCGCGCACAAAGACCATCCAGGCATCGATTCCCTGCTCATCCAGGATAGCCACTGCCTGATCGAGCTTTTCTTGGGCCAGCTTGGCATTGTCAGACATGCAGGCCTCCTAATGAACTGTGACGATCTTGTTTAGGAATAACCACATAGCTTTTACCCACGTATAGCCTTGACAATCTTGATTGTGAAGGTTCATCGTGATCAGGTAAACAGTTCACAGTTTACAGTTTACAGTCCTCGACCACAAGCCATCAGCCGTGCAACATGCCGACGTACAACGTCTATCAGCCATCAGCTATATACTACTAAGCGCAGCTTGAATAGTGGCTGCATCAGGAATACTCTCCAGCCCTGCCCGCATGACAGAATCGCCGGCAATCATCGTCGCGAAACGGGCTGATGCAAGAGGATCATTGGTTGCTTTCAGACGGGCAAAAAAGGCTGCGGCAAAGACATCGCCCGCACCTGTCGAGTCGCGCTCTGAGACAGCTAAAGCGGGGATATGAGTTGGCTGACCTTGGATGTAAAGAGTGCAGCCTTCGCGACCACGCGTCACAACCAGAACATCAGACTGGTTGGCTATGTACTGCACAAAATCCTCGTCGCCCTCAACATCTTCGATGCTAAAAATGACGCCCCACGCGTGTTCAAGCACCCGGCGAGCATTCACCCAGGGTTGGAAAGAGACCTGCCCATACTCATCCCAGCAGCGCATCCATCCTTGAGGCGTCACTCCTACCAGCGCGCCGTTGAAACGTCCTGCTAACGCCGGGTCAACTTCATTGGCAACCGGGGCCAGGTGCACGATGGCAGGGCTTTGCCACTCTGGGGGAAGGTCTCGCCATTGCAAATCCCGGGCACGCGTTAGAAGCATTTGTTCACGCCCAGCAGGTGTATAGGTGTTTCTAAACGTTGTAGGCTGATCAGAGGGTATGCAAATCAGAGGAATGGACTGTAAGGGGGAAAGCAGAGAATCGAGATCGGAGGAAGTGCTGGTCAAAACCCCCACACGGAGTCCCATCATCTGCGCCGTTAGCGCACCAAAGGTAGCAGTTCCGCCCAGGCGAGGCCCCTCGGGGGTCAGATCCTGGCAAACATGACCCACAATGAGATAGTCAATTTCCTGGACGGGTTGCTGCATAGCGTATCCACTAACCGACAATCGTCATCGTCTTGCGCTTCGCTCGGGGATGATCGTCACTTTGCGTCGATCACCTTCTCCAACACTCTCGGTGCTGACGTCTTGATCTTCCCGCAGCGTCAGGTGAATAATACGCCGTTCATTGGGCGGCATCGGTTCGAGCGTCATTATCCGGCCAAGCTGCTTGGCCTGGGCAGCCATGCGAACAGCCAGCTTCTTAAGTGTTGATTCGCGCCGCTGCTTGTAGTCCTCGACATCAATGACGATGGTCGAGCGCCGCTGCAACTTACGGCTGACGATCAGGCGGGTGATATATTGGAGAGCTTCCAGTGTCTCACCGCGCCGTCCAATCAAGGTGCCTAGCTCATCTCCCTCGACGACATCTAATATCCAGGGAGGAGCCTCATCCAATGAACCAGCCTCGGCGCGTCGAGTTTTGATGGAGGCATCATCCACCTCCATCTTAGCCAGCAACTCCTGTAAGGCTTCCTTGGCTATAGAAGCCTCTTCTTCAAGTTCTTCTTCTGTCACCGGCGCCGATACAAAGCCCGAACCGGCCGAGATTGGCGGTTTTGCAGGTTGTGGGCTGCGCAGCGGGGTGAGCCTCACCACGGCTTCGCGTGCTCCAAAACCGAGCATCCCTTTGTTGCCTTCCTCAATAATCTCGATGATAACATCATTACGAGACAGCCCAAGCTCGGTAAGTCCCTTTTCGATTGCTTCTTCAAGTGTTGGGCCGGATACATCAAGCGGCTGTGCAATATCACTTTGACTCATCGTATCCTCGCGTTGTTAAACCCGGCAAAAGTTTTACCGGAGAGATATTAGTTCGAGCAGTCATTCACAGACTATATGCCATAGATTGGCCATCAATGGCTGACTGCTTATTTCACTTCTTTTTACTTTTTTTCCGGCTGCTACCGGTCTTGCTTCTCGCCTTCGAAGTCTCCTCCGGAATGGGTAAGCTCAACAATCCCCGCCAACTGAAACTGCCATCTTCCGTTCCAAAGAAGTTCTTCAAACTACTTTTCCCCATGGCTGCATACTGTATAACCCCGATGATGTTGGCAACAATCCAGTAAATGGACAGGCCGGATGGAAAGGTTAGCGAAATGTAGCCAATAAAAAGCGGCATCGTAAACTGCATAGTGCGGCTCATGGTTGCCTGCTGTGGGTCGGTGGAAGGAGGTGTCAGCAGCTTATTCTGAATCCAGGTGGTGAGGACAACCAGGATGGGCAAGATATAGTAAGGGTCAGGTCTTGCCAGGTTAAGCCAGAAGAAGCGGCTGTTTAGTGGAATCAGCGATGTGGCATTAGGCAACCAGCTAAGCCAGTCCGGTACTGGGTGATAGATATACTGGGACAGCTCAATTAGCTTTAAGGGTGAGGCTGCCAGTGAGCGCGTGATAGTCTGATAGAGGCCTATCAGGATCGGGAACTGAATCAGAGTGGGAAGACAACCCCCTAATGGGCTGACACCTGCCTGACGATACAACTCCATGGTCCTGCGCTGCAGTTCCTCTGGCTCATTCTTGAATTTTTCTTGAAGCTTCTTCAACTGAGGCTGAAGCTCCTGCATTGCAGCGGTGGATTTCTGCTGCTGCCATCTGAGCGGAAAGACGATCAGGTTGATAATAACTGTCAGGCCCAAGATAGCTAAAACATAACTGTTACCCATCAAGCCATAAAGCCAGAGAAGGGTATTTACCATTGGTTCAATGATCAATGAATCCCACATGTGTTCTCCAGGAAATCAATTACTGCTGGCGACGACCTCGCCCAAACAGTGTAAACATCAATAAAGTAATACTGATGAACAAGAGTATGTTTATCGGTGAGCTAAAGAACGATGTCGGCTCCTCTTGCTCTTGTTCTTCTGTTTCCTGCCGCTCATAAGTCTTCTGGTTGAACCGCCACTCTTCCTGTAGGCTCTCGCGATCCAGGGCGTAAAGAATATCACCACTCTGATTAGCCCCAAGCTGATGAACTCCAACTATGAGCAGGTCCGCAGTGCTCACTGGTGAGGCAAAAATAGGAACAGGACGGGTATTCTCGCCGGTATTAAAGAATAGGAACTTGGTCGTGAACTCTGCTTGTACCGTCACCGGTCTGATGGCTGCTTCGCCATCGCTGGTTTTCAAGACTAACAGGTTCGGATCCCCGTCGCAGGTTAAGTAAACAACAGAGGTGCCATTGGCCAATTCGTCAAGCAGCGGCGCACCGACAACCGGTCCTGATGCATCATAGGTCCATATGGGGGTACCATCTTCTAGGGTGAGAGCGAAGATGTGTCCATCCAGGTCGGCACCGATGAGCTGCTTATTTGATTCGTCAATCACCGGGCTGCTCCACACCCAGTTAGTCGTGTCGTAAGTCCATAAGACACCCCGGGTCTCGGTACTCACAGCATAGACACGGTTGTTAAAGCTGCCAAAGTAGAGCACTCCCTCGTACAGTGTTGGCGTACCCACCATGGGGCCAATGGGTGGGCTGTCTGAGGCCTCTTCGCCATCAGAGAACTGCCATGATAGCGTTCCCGTTTCGGCGTCCAGCACATACAAACGGCGATCTAGAGCGGTGATGTACAGCACCCCGTCAGCCAGCAACGGTGTGGACCAGATGCTACCATTAGTCTCGTAGGACCATTCCACCAAACCGGTCTCGCGATCCAGTGCGTGGATGGCTCCATCCTCCGTCGCGGCATAAATGAAATCCTCGCCAATGGCAGCACCACCGATGAAATGAGAATCCTCACTCTTGAAAACCCACTGCTGCGTACCATCAGCGGGGTTGAGCGCAAACAACGAATCGCGATAGTCGGTTACCACAATCACATCATCTGATGCTGCGGGTGGCGTGAAGAAGGTCTGACCGTTCACCGGTTCTTCAGGAAAAGCCCATTGGGCCTCGCCATTCCGAGGGTCGATAGCATACACCTGGCTGCCGTAAGCCACATAGACCGAATCATTAAACAGATTTATACCAGGCCAGCCAGAGTCGGACAGCAGTGCTGCTGATCCGGAGCATCCCGACGTAAAGACTGCGGCCAGCGTGAGCAGCAAAACGAGCAGTAGGTAGATTTTCAGTCGTTGGGTGATCAAAAATGAAACTCCTCAGGAACAGGATCGTAACCGCCAGGATTAAATGGGTGGCAGCGTCCTATACGCTTGATGGCCAGCCAGCCACCTTTGAAAAAGCCGAAGCGGTCGAAGGCTTGATAAGCGTAGCGTGAACAGGTAGGGGTGAAGCGGCACGCGGGTGGCAAAATAGGCGAGAGCGTCAACTGGTAAAGGCGGATGAGCGCCATTGCAACATACTTCATGGCACAGCATCAACATTCTGGGGCACGAGCAACCCCGCAAGCCCGAACAGCTTTTCCAGCACGGCTTCCAGTTCCTGATAAGAAACATCTGAGGCAGCGGGTCGGGCAATAATTACGATGTCATAACCGGCAGCCAGACGCGGAATCCAAACCCGGATGGCAGCACGTAAGCGACGCTTGACCTGATTACGCACGGCTGCCTTTCCTACCCGGCGGCTGACCACGAACCCAAACCGGTTATGAGATAGACCACTGGGCAGGGTATTCAGAACGAGCACCCTATCATGCCAGCGTCTGCCTCGTTGCCGCGCGGCCTCAAAATCCTCACGGCGCCTCAAGCGCAAATGGCGCGGCAGCACCTAAATCCCCTCCAACAATCAAGCTTTCCAGTTGACTTTCTTGACATGCTTGATCTTCACAGTCAACTGATGACGGCCCTTGGCACGTCGATTCTTGAGTACAGCTCGCCCCCCGCGGGTAGACATACGGCTGCGAAAACCATGTACGCGCAGGCGGCGGCGCTTTTTAGGTTGATAAGTACGTTTTGGCATAGTAATAGACCTTTTTCATATGACAAGTATCCGCCCCGATATGCGGGGCGGCTGAAGGACTGTCCAGATAGGAACGTTCCGTAAAACGCCCATTGGAATAACCCTTAACATACCAGGTAAAGCATGAAGCGAGATTATAGCGCAGGCCCAAAGGGTGGTCAAAGGCCCAAGCCGGAAGAGGGTTCACGAACAACAAGTGAGACAAGATGCCAGGCTGTTCACAAACCAATTCCCTGACCTTCGCGCCTTCCCGGGATGCTTCTCCTAATAAAGACAAACCGGTTTCTCGTTTGTTAGTACGCCAGAGCATTGGAATGGAGAACTGTGGCCTGATTATGCAATCGGCTTGTTCACAAAAACTTCGTAACTGCTCAGCTCTTAGCTGTTGGCTTTTAGTTTTTAGCTTTTCAAGCTTCGATCTGTGACTTGTAAACTCAAATTGGAAACTTGTCACGTCTCACGTTTTACCTATTTACCTTTTGCGCATTACTCATAGCTACATGAGAGAGCATCAAGTAGCTGAGTAGTAACAAAACTTCTCGATGTTTTCCCAAAAACATTTCGATCTTTTCCCAAAAACTTCTCGATGTTTTTTCGAAAACATTTCGATCTTTTTCCCAAGAAAGTGTTTCACAAATGAAGGCTGAGCCCCTAAAGATTTTCTTTGGTAGACAGTTCGCCATCTTTGCAGCCACAGAGGCAGCGCCCTACGACGCTGCCTCTGTGGCTGCTATCTACTTTTCCATTGATGACGGGCCTGCCCACATTCATCGTATTGTCAGGTGGTACCACCCGATCTGCTCATGCCAGGTATCGGCAGTGGCGGCAGTCCCCTGTAAGCCGCCTTGACAAACATCCAGCCTAAAAAGGTGCAAAATGCTGTCGACGATAGTACCAGCGTGAATATGAGCGAGGATGTTCTACCTGCCGATTGAAGCAATGCCATACAGGCCTGGCTGAGCCCCCAAATCCACGCCGAGACTATCAGCGCAGGCTGCATACCATAAAGGGAATACCTCAGCTTGCCGAGATGGTGTCCCATCAATATAAGACCAGAGCTAAATAGAAAAGCTCCAGCACAACTGATTATCTTCTGGATGCTTGGGATACCATGTATATAAGTCTCCACAAAAAAACCCTGTCCTGTAGCAAGCAGCCATATCGCATTCAAGCAGTCCGGCAGAAAAGTTAAAGTCAAGCCAAGGACAAGCAACCCCACGCGCCATCTTCCAATGGCAAAATGAAATCGGTGAGTTAGGAGCCCATATCCAGAATAGATAATGGTAAACGTAGGTAGGCCAAGAAGAATAAACTGTAACAGGCAAAACAAACCGGTAAGGGTTGCCTTAAACGGCCCTCCACCAATGAGGAGCTCTGGTTCCCTTCGAAAGAGTACAGCAAAAACCAACGGCAACATGATGCTCAGGATGCCGGTCAGGAGATAACTCCATTTTGATGCATAAGTATCATAGAATGCACGCCGAGCGTCACGCACATCACCCAGATCTGCGATAGCACTCCGGCAGGCTTCTTCTTCCGATTTCCCCATTGCCTGATAGTAGCTGATGCCGCTCCAATAGTGATCTTCAATTTCCTCACGGATGCGCTGTTGAGCTTCATCAGGAAACCCTTGTGTGGCCCGCGTTAGCCAGTCATCCAGACTATAATGAAGACCCAACGAGATCATGCCGAAGCTCCACCCTCGATGATCTGATTGACCGCACCGACAAAACGAGACCATTCTTCCGTCTCAACCTCCAAAGCCTCGCGACCTGCGTCTTTCAGCCGATAGTAGCGGCGCAGGCGGCCATTCTCCTCCTGGGTATAGGAGTCGATCAATCCCTCTTTCTCCAGTGTGTGAAGCGTGGGATAAAGCGTTCCCCCTTTGAAGTCCAGAATTCCCTCAGACTGCCGGTTGATCTGCTTTGCGATCTCGTACCCATGGCTTGGTTTTGCTAACAGAATATGCAAGATCAATAATGGTAAACTACCCTTGATGTTCATGAGATGGCGTGCTTCCTCCCTTTAAATGATTCAACGTGATACTGTAGGAGTTTCCTTGTTTTCGTCCTGTGTCTTTATTAGCTTGCTAATGCCCCCTCAAGAGGTTTCAAGTCTCTGGGAGAGTGTGCATTGTTTCTGCAATCGATGATTTGCTTGTCAATCATCAAGTACTCAACGACCTGATAGCACTATAACACGGAGGACCTATATACGTCAATGTCCTACACATTGATTATACTATACTGCGCGCTGGCATAAATGACGCTTTTCAACTCACCGCAGAGCCCGCGGAGAACGCAGAGATTTTTAGATTTTCTCTGTGCGCTCTGCGATCTCTGCGGTGAAAGAAGAATGCGCATTTGTGACCGTTGCAAGTATAACTTGATACTATAGGAATTTCCTTTTTTGACCTGGCCTACATCCAAGTTGCCAAGCGGTGTCACCGAAGTGACAAGTGCTGAGT
>JAFGMS010000036.1 GCA_016927375.1 Anaerolineae bacterium | reverse complement strand
TTTTCATATTGTCGTCCTGCTCCTTGAACAAAGCGGAGAGTGATGAGATTGCGTACCGTGGCAGCGGCAAGTTTATCTGTTGTCTTTCGCGTTTGGGCGCGTGCATGTTATATTTCAGTGAACGATGATGGATGTTGAGGATAAGAGAAGATGAGTGATGATACCCACCCTTACCAGCAGTCAGATTTTGAGCCAGAGGAAGAGCAAGCACAAGACGAGCATGGGGGACAGCCCAAGCCCCCACCCAGCCGTCTCGACCGGCTGATGAGCGCCAAAGATAAGGCCGAAAAAGAGGCCGCTCGCTGGAGCGAAATCGAAAAACTGGGGAAGCCGCTGCCCAGCCATGATCAACTGGGTCAAGATGTAACCCAGCCCTATACCATCGAGCCGCTTAAGAAGGAAGGCGATACGCCTCAAGGACAAGATACACCTTCACAGCCGTCTCCGCCAGCGGATTCGGCGCCTCCGCAAGCAGCCAGGCATCAACGCCCTGCGCCTCCTTTTCCGCATCCTACCGATCAGCCGACACCTCCGGCGCCGGCGCCTCGTGCACCCGGTAATCTGTCACACCCAACGGACACTCCCCCGCAAGCACAGTTTTCTGAACCGCCCATGCCGGAGCAAACCGATCAGGCTGACGTGCGGCGTGGTATAAGGCCCTCGGGTGGCCAGCCCCACCAACGCTACCAACCCCCTCCGGACAGCATCGATGAGGTACGCGTTGACTCCGATGGAATGCCACTTCCGCGCCGCGTCCCATTGGAAGACGCCGATGCCACATTGGTAGGCGAAAGCGCTTATCGCGATGAAACTTTGGGCCCGCTCACTGAGCCAACACGGCCAAGCATGCCCCGTACTGAGCAGCAGCCTTCTCAGCCCACGACACCTGTCTACAGCAGGGTGACCGGCTACCAGCCGGCCCGGCCGTCGCGATCTCCCAGACGTAAGCCCAGTCCTCTAGGCCGCAGGTTTCAATTCTCCTGGGGGTGCCTGGCCCGCGCAATAGGGCTGGGGTTCATCGGCATGCTGGTCATTGGCATGTTGGGAGGCGGAGGCATAGCTATTTACTATGCCCAGGTTACCGCACCGGCATTTCGTGGCATTCACAGCATTGACGATCTCCAACAGAAAGCACTCCAATTTCAGACCACCCGCATCCTTGACGCCGAGGGTGAGCTTCTATACAAGTTAAATGATCCGGAGGGCGGCTTCCGTGACTACGTGACGCTTGGCGAGGTCTCACCCTGGGTTATTGTTGCCACTGTTGCGACTGAAGAGAGACTGTACTTTACCAACCCCGGCTTCAGTATCCCGGCCATGACCCGTGCTGTATATATGGCCTACAAAGAGGATCGAGCAATTGCCGGTACCAGTACCATCACCCAGCAATTAACTCGTGCGCTTTTGCTGGAAGAGGGGGAACGTACAGAGCGTTCTTACCAACGCAAGGTCAAAGAGATCTTCCTGGCTGGTGAGCTGGCACGGCGTTTTTCTAAGCGCGAAGTTCTGGAGCTCTACCTGAACCAGATTTATTACGGCAACCTGGCCTATGGCATCGAGGCGGCCGCACAGACTTACTTTGATAAAAGCGCCCGCGATTTGACCATGGCTGAGGCATCGTTCCTGGTCGGGCTGCCGCAAGCACCAGCGGTTTGGGACCCTGTCACGGACAAAGAGGCCGCCCTGGTTCGCCAAAAGCAGGTATTGACGCTGATGCTCAGGGCCGGCTGCATCGATCCAGGCCAGAGCGGGCTGGATTTGAGTGCTTACTGTGTCGATGACGCTCGAATGGCTGCCTCGGTTCCGGAACTTGATGCAGTTGCCGCCCGAGAATATCATGCGCCGGCCTTCCAGGCACGCTACCCACACTGGGTGGTGTACGTACAGCAGATGCTCGAAAACGACCCGGACATTGGCCCCCAGGCCCTATATGCATCAGGTTATGATGTCTATACCACGCTCGACCCACGTTTGCAGGATCTGGCGCAAGCGCAGGTTGATCTGGTCTTGTCAGGACTCACCGATCGCAACGTGACCAATGCTTCGGTGGTGATCATCAATCCGCACACCGGGGCTATCTTAGCTATGGTGGGCAGCAAGGACTTCGATGACGAATCTATTGATGGCCAGGTAAATGTAGCCCTGACGCCACAGCAACCCGGCTCGTCCATCAAGCCATTCACCTATCTGACCGCTTTTCGAAAAGGGTGGACACCATCGACTGTGATTTGGGACGTGCCTATCATCTATGAGATTCCGGGTTTCGGCTCCTATGAGCCCGTCAACTACGATGGTCGTTTTCACGGGCCGGTACCGGCCAGAACGGCGTTAGCCAACTCCTACAACATCCCGGCAGTGTTGACGCTCGATTACGTGGGGGTGCCTGCGCTGCTGCAGACGCTCAATGACGTTGGCATTAGCTCACTGGGCGATTCGTCGAACCCTAAAAACTTTGGCCTCTCCCTCACATTAGGAGCAGGCGAGGTCTACTTGCTGGAATGGACCAACGCCTTTGCTACTATTGCCAGCGGCGGGCAATATCACCCACCGTATGCTATCCAGCGCATCGAGCTGAACGGTGAGCCGATCCGGGAGTACGAGGTGCCGGAGGGCAAGCAGGTGGTTGAACCCGATCTGGTTTATCTCCTGACCTCCATTCTCTCGGATACCGAGGCGCGCATCCCGGCCTTTGGCGCGGAGAGCCCGCTCAGCCCACCCTATCCGGCTGCTGCCAAGACCGGCACCACCAATGATTTCCGCGACAACTGGACGATGGGCTTTCTCACCGACCTGGCCGTCGGGGTCTGGGTCGGTAACACCGACAACTCACCCATGATCGAGGTTTCCGGTGTGACCGGAGCAGGGCCGATCTGGCGCGGCATCATGGACGGCGCGCAGCAGTGGTACCCGGCCAAACCCTTCCCTCGACCCTCTGACATCATCGAGCAGACGGTATGCAGCGATGATGGTGCTTTGCCCTCGCCATACTGCATCGAGCACTCGGAGGTACGCACTGACGTGTTCGCGGCCAACAATCCGCCGCCCCCTGAAGATCAAGGGCTATACCGGGAGCTGCGTGTCGACCAATTCACAGGTCTGATCGCCAACGAGCACTGCACCGATTTTGTTGAAGACAAGTTCTTCGTGGTCCTGCCTAATCCCAGCCAATACATGGGCATCGACATGCCTGCTTTTGAGCGTGATTGGCTGATCAACACGGACGGCGGTCGCGACTGGGCCACGCGTCGAGGCATCGCGCTTGACAGCTTCGAGGTTGCCCCCACCGAAGCCTGCAAACCCGATACACCCAGGCCTACCATTGTGATCGATACGCCTCAGCCCGGCTCTGAGCAGAAGGGTGTGGTAAGGGTCTCAGGAACGGTCGATGCCCCGAACTTCTCACACTACACAGTAGAGTTTGGCGTCAGCGAAGATCCCATTGGGTGGGGGGTTATGCAAGGCGCAACCGCGCAGGTCGTGCACAGCGGGCCGCTGGCACAAGCCGATCTTTCGGCCTACAGCAGCGGCCTTATGACGATCCGTGTCACCGTCTTTGATACCCAGGGGCATCGAGCGGAACGGCGCGTGGTCTTTATGTATGTGCAACCAACTGCCACACCGCAGCCAACCCCTACGACAACGCCGACCCAGGCACCAACAGCGACGCCCACAATAACGCCAGCCACACTGGAGGCAACAGCCACCGTGACAGTTACTACCAGTGAAGCGCCTACAACTGAAGAAACACCTTGATTCGCACCCAGAAAGACATCTGAGGCCTATACGGGGCCTCAGATGTTGGAGACAATACATGACTTCACTAACAAAAGAACAGACGATCATCCGTGATGCTGCCCGCTGGGCAGCATTTTTATGTCTGGCTGTCCGGCATGAGATGCTCGACCAGCTCCACAGCATGGAAAAAGCCGGAAGAGAACCGGTAACGATAGCCGATTATGGCTCACAGGCGCTCGTTTTACAGGCCATCGCAAAGTACTTTCCCAACGACGGCTCGATAGCAGAGGAACGTGCTGGTGAATTCGACAAGCTGGCCAGCGATGCCCAGCGCCACAAGGTAACACACTATGTTGGAGAAACTTTGAAGCGCAATGTCTCGCTGGACGATGTCCGGTGTTGGTTGGACTGGGGCCGGGACCGCTTGGGCGAGCGAATCTGGGTTGTCGACCCAATCGACGGCACCAAGGGCTTCCTGCGAGGCGATCAATTCGCCGTTGCCGTCGCCTTGATCATCGATGGGCAGCCGGTGCTTGGCGCGCTGGCCTGCCCCCTATTGCCCATCGACCCTGCCCAACCAGATGGAGAGCGAGGGGTACTTGCTCTGGCGCAGCGTGGGCACGGGGCGACCATCGAAGCCCTACATGGTGGCCTATCAAGGTCACTGTGTGTATCATCCCAAAGTGATGCCTCTCAAGCCCGTATGCTGGAAAGCGTGGAAAGCGGGCACACCGACCACGACTTCTCGGCGCAGCTGCTAGCTGCCATTGGGGGAGGGGGACAGCCGGTTCGCATGGACAGCCAGGCCAAATACGCGGCCCTGGCCGATGGACGCGCCGAGGTCTATCTGCGCCAGTCGCCAGGAGAAGGATATACCGAGAAAGTATGGGACCATGCCGCAGGAGCACTGATCGTCGAGGAGGCCGGGGGCCAGGTTACCGACCTGGACGGCCGCCCACTTGATTTCTCGCATGGTGCGCGGCTGGCAGCCAACCGAGGTATCCTGGCTACCAATGGACTGGTGCACGATGCACTGCTTGAATCTGTGCGACAGGTTGTCTGATGCGGGAATCATAGGGGATGATTAGAGGACGATTAGACAACGCGGCAAGTCTGACGAGCCATATATCCGTATCAGTTTGCGCTGGCTGCATCCCGCGCCCACACCGATCGCATGGCCGGGCGGCTGCGGAACCACAACCAGGCCGTCTGGCCCACCATGCTGGCCGAGAAAGCCATCAGACCAACAAATAACCCTGGTGTTTTGCCCCAAATGACGCCAGCTATCAGGACTATCCCGCTCACCACCAGATATACGACAACCGACTCGCTGATGCCGCGGGTCTGGCGGCTGTACAGGATCGTTCCCTGGTACCAGCTTTGTAGAACGCTCGTGGCAGGAATAGGAAGCGCGATCCACAATCCAAGCCGGGCCAGCTCGACGAGTGGCGGCGCCAGCGCCAGGACATCGCCAAACCACCAGGCAGCCAGGGGCGTGGCGGCAATTGCCACTATCAGCGCCGTTACCAGCAAAGACAGAGCCGTAGCAAAGTTGCGCAGGCTAAGCGCCGATTGGGGTACATCAAGCAAGGCCACTACGACCTCATTATAGGCCACCCCAAGACTCCGGATCAGAAAGATGAGTGATGTAACAACCAGCCAGATCGCCAGCGACTCGACAGGCTGGGGCATCCTGCTGATCGCTGCGCTGCCGATCGGCTGCGCCAGCAGCATCAGGAGCGAGGTCATTGCCAGAGGTACATAAAACTCAATAAAAGCTTTGAAGGTCAAAGGCGGATCGACGGTGGGAGCAAACTTGAGCTGGTTGTCCAATACAGGGCGCGTCCGCCAGCCGATGTAGACAGCTTCGCAGATCACACCCGTGGCTACAGCGCTGGTGGCGACGACAATGCCAGGTATGGTGCCGATCCGGTAGCCAATCAGCAGCACAGCTCCGTTGGTCACCAGACGAATAACAGTACCCGCACCAACCTCGCGAGAGCGATTGAAGCGAATGAGCACCCCCTGGTGAAAGCGCCGGTAGGCAATGGACCACGTCCAGGGCATCATGATCATCAGCCCAATGCGGGCGGGCTCGATGATCTGTTGAGGCGCACCGATTAATCCCTTCACCGTCAGGTCATACAAAGGAGTGAAGGCAATCAGGAAATGCAGCGCTGTCAGAATGATGCTCGTGCGCGTCATAAAGTGTCTTACCTTGACGAAAGAAGCCCAATCTTTACTGAGCGTGGTCGAGGCGGCCAAAAGCATGATGATGGGCGACTCGATGATCAGCGCCAGGGGAAAGACAATACCGCTGTAGGCTGCCAGGTTGACCTCCGGGTCGGCCAGCCGGGCGACAATGGCACTCAGAGCCGGCGCCTCCAGGGCCATCAGCACCCAGCTGGCAGCCAGCGGCCACCAGGTGCGGATGATGCTCCGAGTTGAAAAGCTACCACTTGGCAATGAAGATAGGGTCATATGATACGAGACTCGCAGATAAAAATCTGCTAATTATCGGGTTGCGGCTGAATATCTGTAACCAACACACCTCGCGTTCGAACGTCTGTAGACTCGACAGCTACAGTTGACAATTTTAAATCATCAACAGCAATTGAGAACTTATCTGTCTATGCAGAGCCAATTCGAAGGTTTGTCAACAAAAGGAAAGCACACAGATCAAGCATCTGTGTGCTAAAGAGTTTATCTATTGATTTGGAGATTACAAGAACTTCCAGATTTTTAACTGTGCGCGTTCATGTCTGGCGTACAACAGCAATCACCCGGCCCTGAACCTGGATAATCGATGGATCTTCGACATAAATGGGATCCATGTTGGGGTTAGCAGGCTGCAAGCGGACACGAGGGCCTTCCATGTAAATGCGCTTGAGGGTTGTTTCTTCCCTGTCCGTCAGCCAGACGGCTACCAGATCGCCATTTTGAACATTGGGATGCGGACGCATGATCACGATGTCTCCATCAGCGATCATGGCATCCACCATCGAGTCACCTTTAACCTGAAGCGCAAAGAGTTCATCTTCCACATCAACGATATCCCGTGTCAGCTCAATGCTTTCATCGCCAAGGACGGACGGATCGCTGGGCATAGGTACCGGCTCGCTGGCGACGATCCTTCCCACAAGCGGAATGCGAACCAGATTGCCCTGGAGAGCATCAGCCAAACGCAACCCTCGCGATTTCTCACGATCACGTGACAAGAGCCCCTCTCGCTCCAGCTTGTTCAGGTTGTAGTTCACGACAGATGTCGAGGTGATACCACAGGCCTTGCCTATTTCACGAATAGTCGGCGGATAGCCGTTTTCTTCCAAGAAACCTGTGATGAATTCCAATATGGCCTGCTGGCGTGCAGAAAGTTTTTCTTTAGGCATAAAAAGCCTCCTTTGCAATTAGTTTACTGATTAATGAGCAATGAGCGCCAAGACAAAAGCTCTCAAGGCTCTTTGCTTAAAAACGACGACAAGCTAAAAGCTCTGAAATCCTAGTTGGTCTATTGTTGTCCCCTCCAGTATGCTTTTGATCAGAGGCAAACTTCCTTGAAAACAGTGATGTGTCACGAGTTCAGAACTCTGATATGCCCACTCTTTACCCGCTTGCGAACTGCGCCTCCAACGCCTTCTCGCGTTGAACATTTTCATCTCTTCAATGCTTGATCATTCAAGCACCTTCCCGAATTCCAGCTAGCTCAAGGGTTCGGACTCAAAGAGATTGTAGCATGAACGCGCGTTCTAAGTCAAGCGTGATGCCCGAAAAGACAGAGCGTACAAGGACATCTCTTGTATCATTTTCAGCAACCCAGGGACAATATACTGCTTACCAAACTGGGATAGGACGGGCTACTCTGTACACGTTCATAATAACTCCCACAATGTCGCAAGTAATGGTATTTACCCTCTCCCTGGAGTATAATCGGCGCCAGTTCCGGTACCTTTGGAGATAGTCTATATGGATGTTGGTACAGTTCGACCAATCGATATCAATGAGGAAATGCGCGACTCCTATTTGAACTATGCAATGAGTGTCATAGTCGCGCGGGCACTTCCTGATGCCAGGGATGGGTTGAAGCCTGTCCATCGACGCATCTTATACGCCATGCACGACATGGGTCTGCGCTCGAACAGTTCCTATAAGAAGAGCGCACGCATCGTAGGTGAAGTGCTCGGTAAGTATCATCCTCATGGCGATTCGGCTGTCTATGACGCCATGGCTCGTATGGCTCAAACCTTCTCGATGCGCTACCCGTTGGTGGATGGTCAAGGTAACTTTGGGTCCATTGATGGCGACAGCCCGGCAGCCATGCGTTATACCGAGGCCCGGCTGGCCTCTATCGCCGGGCATCTACTTGAAGACATCGAGAAAAACACAGTTGATTTCATCGACAACTTCGATGCCACCCTTCAGGAACCAGAGGTCTTACCTTCCAAACTACCCAACTTGCTGCTAAACGGGACCTCCGGCATCGCGGTTGGCATGGCGACAAACATTCCCCCGCACAACCTTGGAGAGATCGCTCAGGCCGTTACCTTCCTCATTGAGCAAATGACAGCCCCCGAGGGCGAGACCATCGACGAGGATCTACTCGACATCACAGTCGAGGATCTTTTGAAGTTCGTCAAGGGACCAGACTTTCCTACTGGCGGTATCATCGTTGGCATGGAAGGCGTCATCAATGCCTATGCTACAGGCAGGGGACGCGTGGTGATGCGCGCCAATATGCATGTCGAGCCGACGTCTAATGATCGCTTTCGTATTGTAGTCACCGAAATACCCTACCAGATCAACAAGACGACCATCATAGAGCGCATCGCAGCCCTTGCCCGCGAAGGACAGCTTGATATGGTCTCCGATCTGCGCGACGAGTCTGACCGACAAGGCATGTCGATCGTCATCGAGCTCAAACGCGGGGCACAACCCAGGAAAGTACTAAACCAGCTGTACAGGCACACACCACTTCAGAGCACCTTTGGTGTACAAATGCTTGCGCTGGTCAATGGTGAGCCACGGCTCCTATCTTTGAAAGGCGCCTTACGGCACTATATCACACACCGGCGTGAGGTCATCGAGCGCCAGACGCTGTTCGACCTTGAGCGCGCTCGCAAGCGGGCACACATCCTGGAAGGGTTGTTGATTGCTATAGCCAACCTGGATGATGTCATTCAAACAATCCGGGAAAGTCCTGATGCCGATGAAGCTCGCACGCGCCTTATGCTTACCTACGAGCTTTCAGAAGAACAGGCCCAGGCCATCCTGGACATGCAGTTGCGTAGATTAGCTTCTCTTGAGCGGCAGAAGCTGGAGGCAGAATACCAATCTTTACTGGAGCTGATTGCCGGTTTAGAAGATCTGCTGGCCCATCCCAAGAAAATCCTTCACCTGATCCGCAATGATCTGAACGAGCTGGCAGAGATCTATGCTGATGAACGACGTACCACGATTATACCCGAAGAAGATGAGCCCTTTAATGAAGCCGATCTTATTCCTGACGAGGACGTACTGATTGTCATTACCCGCCAGGGATATATCAAGCGCATGTCTGCAGACGAGTACCGGGCCCAACATCGTGGTGGTAAAGGGGTAACCGGCATCACGACCCGTGAGAGTGATGATGTCGACATGCTCTTTGCCGCCGGCTCGCTGGACAGTATTCTGTTCTTCACCGACTGGGGCAAGGTCTACCAGGAAAAGGCATATCAGATACCGGAACTGAGCCGCGCGGCTAAGGGGTTCCCCCTCCAAAGCATCCTGGCTTTGGAAACGGGTGAACGCATTACTGCTGCGGTCGCTGTGCCAGACTTTGATGAAGTTGAATATTGCACCATGGTGACGCGCTATGGACGCATCAAGCGTGTTGAGGTATCCGCCTTTGCGGCCGTCCGCCCCAGCGGGTTGATTGCCATCTCGCTGGACGAAGGTGACACACTGGAATGGGTGAAGCTGACTACCGGTACCCAAGAGCTTATCCTGGTCACGGCCAAAGGACAGTCGATCCGCTTCTCTGAGGCTGAGGTGCGTCCAATGGGCCGCACGGCAGCGGGTGTCAACGCCATCAGGCTGCAAGGCGATGATGTCATCGCCGGGATGGATGTGATCGACGATCCTGATGCCACTTTGCTGGTGGTTGCCGAGAAAGGTTACGGCAAGCGCACACCTATTTCTGAATACCGGCTGCAATCCCGTTATGGGTTGGGTATCCGGACGCTGTCACAACAAGATGTCACCGGTGACATCATCAGCGCTCGCGTCGTCAAGCCCGGGGATCACCTGACACTGATAACCGTTCATGGCATGACACTTCGCACCCCTGTCGACAACATCAGCCAGATGGGACGCAGCACACGTGGTGTTCAATTGATGAAATTAGCCCCTGGTGACCTGCTGGTCTCTACTGCACTGCTTGATGAAAACAGGCGTCTAGAACGAGAAAAAGCCCTACAAGCCGAAAGTGATGCACTACACGCCGAAGCATTGGAAGCCCATCTGGCTTCACTTTCCTCTGAGGATGATGCGCCAGGTGTGGAGCAAATAAAATGATCGTGGCATTGGCCATAGCAGTCTTTTATCTAGGATTGCTCATTTTTGCGTTTCAGCACAGCTTTGGGCGCACACCGCCCGGCAGGCGGTTGATGGTTTTCTGCAGTTACTCGGCCGCCCTCATGGGGCTTCATGCTCTGGTGTTGGGGGAGCGCATCCCATTTCCTCTTCCGATATCGAGCCAGGTATTTGCAATCGGTGGTTTGACCATCGGTATTGGGCTCATCGTCTCGCTGACTCTCGCATATCTAGGCGATCACCAAATACAGGCCTGGCGAGCCATCCCAATAGCTTTGTGGGTTATCGCCGCGTCGGTGGCTGAGCTGCGGCAGATAGAGCCACTGCTCATCTCGCGATATCAATTGTCGATACTGTCAGGTTTGCAGATCACGCTGGGCCGCGAGATCGCGCTGTTAGGTTGGCTGTTGATATCGGCAATACTTATGGGTATCACTGTACATGCGTACCTGAGAGAGCCTCTTCCGCTTTACGCCAACCGTGTTCTGTTTTGGTTCTTCATAGTGCCTACTCTCCTGCTGGGGGAAGCCCTGTCGAGCTGGCTCAACTCAGCCTGGCATTATTTTGGCTATGGTGTGAAACTGCTGGGAACTCTGGGGGCTGTCTATGGCATCCTTTCTTACCGGGTGCTTAACCTTCGGGAGGTAGGACGCTGGCTGTTCCGGCGCCTAATCTTGGTTACAGTGACCGGCATACTGGCTTTAGGTAGCATTCTGATCGTCCTTTATTCCCCTTCCTCTGATTCCACCCCAGCCGGACACATCCCTGCGGCACTTGGCATAGCGGCATTAGTTGCTGTTTTGTACCAGCCTACTTATGAATTCTTCTCCTGGCTGACCCGGCGTTTGCTGATGGGTGACGCAGTCGATCCGGCCGAGAGCGTACGGCTCTATGCGCAAAAGATCAGTGGCGTTATCGACCTGCAAGAGCTTTCTGAGGCTGCCGTCAGGACCCTCAATCAGCTGATGTCTACCAGACATGGCTATCTCATCCTGGCTACCCCTGTCCGCAACAGAATAGCGCTGGAGGTCATCAGCGAGAATCGCATCGACGAAGCCAGGATGACCCACCTGTCGCAATCGAGCCCGATTTACCAACGCCTCAAGACCTCTTCTTACCCCCTCCTGCAATATGATATTGACTATCACCGTGATTTTATGACAGCCTCTGAAGACGAGCGGCGGTACTTTGACAGTCTGGAGGTGGATGTCTATGCTCCAATTGTGAGCGATGGCAGGTTGGTTGGTTTGTTGGCCCTCGGCCCAAAGGTCAACGACGATCCCTTTCGCGCCCAGGAGATGGAGCTTCTGGCAGCTATCGCGCACCAAACGGTCGTCGCACTCGAAAATGCCCGTCTGGTCAACGATTTGCGCGACCTGAATGAGAAAGTCAACGCCCTCAACGAGGAAATGCGCACTGCCAACCAGCGCCTAGAGCGCCTAGATGCCGTCAAGACAGACTTCATCACCATCGCTTCGCATGAGTTGCGTACACCGCTTACCCAGATTCAAGGATATGCAGATCTATTGTACGAGATGTTTCAACATGGCAGCCTGACCCACGATGAGCTAGAGGAGATGATTAGCCGGCTAACTGTAGCTTGCGGGCGCATGACCGAGGTCGTCACAGCCATGTTGGATGTCGCCCAGATGGACATCGATGTGATGGATCTCGACTTTGAGGAGCTCAGTCTGGTCAGCATCCTGAAACAAGCCATCGAGCCTTACAGCGAGGCCATCCAAAGCAGAAAGTTGAGCCTGGTGTCACAGGGTTTGCGTAAGCTCCCACCCATCTATGGTGATAGCAAGCGCCTGGTTCAGGCTTTCGAGAACCTGATCACCAACGCCATCAAATACACGCCCGATGGAGGCAAGATCGGCATCACAGGCCACGTGTTAGGCATCGATCCGTCAGGCGCCCCGCAGAGCGTGCAGATCATCATCACGGATACGGGCATCGGCATCGACGAGGCCAACCAGCAGCTCATTTATGATAAGTTCTTCCGCGTCGACCCGGTCGAGCTCCACTCAACCGGGTCAACCAAGTTCAAGGGGGGTGGGGCCGGGCTGGGCCTATCCATCGTCAAAGGCATTGTCGAAGGACATGGTGGACGCACGTGGGTCGAGAGTAGAGGCCATGATGAAGAAAAGCTGCCTGGCAGCCATTTTCACGTCGTGCTGCCTATCCGTCCTCCAGCCATGGACCTACCGGAAGAACTGCTCAGGCTGAGTGCTGAGTAACGAGTGCCAAGTGGGTTATCGCCTTGTGTTGCTACCGAGGCACGGAGGCCACCAATAACACGAGCAGTTTCTAAAGCTTGTGCCATAAGATCGTTAAGTTATTTTCTTACAGTTCCTTGGCACTCAGTACTATCTCCCCATCGATCCACCTGACACCCATTACCTGTCTATCCTCGATATCCTCATCGACTAGCCGCCTGGCGACGTTCAAAAAGGCCGCCGGGGCACCGCTGGTGAAATAGGTCACGCGGCCCACATGCTCGGGGGCATTACGATGTCGAGATACCATGCGTCCAGCTTGCAGTGCGACGGCCGGGCCAGGATCGATGATATCGACTCGGTTACCGACTATTGTCTGAATGACAGGGGTTAAAAAGGGAAAATGGGTGCATCCCAGCACCAGCTCATCGATGTTTGCATCCAGCAGAGGAGCCAGGTAGCTCTGGGTAACCCGGTACACTTCTGCTCCATCGATCTGCCCCGCCTCAACCAGGGTGACAAACTCCGGGCATACCTGGGTGACAACCTCGATGCCACCGGCAAAGCGATCGACGACGCTGGTAAACAACTCGCCCTGGTAGGTCGCCTCGGTGGTAATGACACCGATGGCCCCGTTGCGAGTGCGCTCGGCGGCGGGCTTAATAGCCGGCTCCATGCCGATGAAGGGCACTTCAGGCAAGGTCCTCCGCACATCGTGCAGCCCGGCTGCGGAAGCCGCATTACAGGCCAACACGATTACCTTGGCATCATATCTCAAGAAGAATTGGGCAATGCCACGAACAAAGCCCTGGATTTCCGCCAGGGGACGAGGGCCATAAGGCACATGTCCCTGATCAGCAAAGTAGAGTATATCTTCATTGGGCAGCCGTCGGCGTATCTCCCGGAGGATCGATAGGCCCCCTACACCTGAGTCGAGCATGGCGATTGGGCGAGGGTCGCTTGGCATGGCTTATGCGGCCGGGGTTTCGAAGCGCTGAATGCCGTTCGCTGACCGCTTTATTACCGCTTCGCTTTGAGGGTTGCCTTACGCCCTATGCGGTCACGCAGGAAGTACAACCTGGCGCGGCGCACGTGTGAATGGCGCAGGACTTCGACGCGCTCGACGCGCGGAGAGCGCAGCAGGAAGGTGCGCTCGACGCCTATTCCATGTGAGGCAACACGTCGAACTGTGAAGCAGGCGTTATTGCCGCCCTTGCGAATGCGAATGACTGTGCCGGGAAATACCTGCACGCGCTCATTCTCACCCTCGACGATGCGGACATGCACCTTGACGTGATCACCAGGCTTCAATTGGGGGATATTTGGGTTATCGCTCAATTCGAGCGAGTTCATCAGGTCGGTCATAATTCATTGCGGCAAGAACTACCTCAGTGTTTTGTGTCTGGGTGAGGAATGCCGCATCCTCCTTTAGTAATTTTCAGGTCACAGTCTACAGTTTGTAATCATTGACTGTTAGCCATTGGCTTCTTCAAGTTTCATCCGGAGAGAATGCTTCCGGGACAGCAGATGATTATACCTACACGCCCGCCGGGTTCCAAATTGGGGATACAACCGAAGACCGTCACGATCTTTGGCTACAGGGTATCGGTTGGAGGGGAAGATCGAAATTCACCGCAGAGACGCTGAGGTTTCTTTTTTGGCAATAGCGCATAACCTGCTATGAGTACATATAGGATCGCTCTCACATCCTAGCCGGGTTGTGCTTGCCAACAGCAAGTTATGCGGTAGTGCCTTTTTTGTTTTTCTCTGTGTCCTCTGCGTCTGTATGAAAATAGATTGGGCGAAGCGTCAGTGTGCGCACGGTCGGACTAACAGTCCGACCTGCATTAGCCTAAGGTGCAAGCGTTAGCCCGGCATTGTAACTGCGATGAAGATAAGCTTCTCGATAGGCGCCCCTCGACATCTACATATGCCCTGTGGTAACTACTCAGCTACCTGGCGCTTTCTCTACCTGCTCTTCAATTCCCTCTCAAACACATCGAAGGCCGCCTGCCCGTACAGGCAGAACACAACCAACTCAAGGCTGGTCGTGGGGTTATCAACCAGGTAGCCAATAGCCGTCTGGAGCATGAAGTGGGCACACTTATCGATGGGATAGCCGAAGACACCGGTCGAGATGGCTGGGAAGGCAATCGATTTGAGGCCATGCTTGTCGGCCAGCGCCAGGCTGGCACGCGTCGCACCGACCAGCTTCTCATCGGCATCCCGGTCGCCGCCATGTGGGCCGACAGCGTGAATGACATGTCTGGCCTTGAGGTTCCCGCCGCCCGTGATAGCCGCATCGCCGACCGGGATGCCGCCGATCTGGTCGCACTCACGCTGGATCGATGGGCCGCCTTTGGTGCGGATGGCCCCCGCCACGCCCGACCCGAGCTGCAAGTACCGGTTGGCAGCATTGACAATAGCATCGACATCCAGGTCGGTGATATCACCCTCCACCAAGCGCAGTATTGTGTTGTTTATTGTGATCTCCATTGGACACCTCCAAAAGGCAGTAACACCTATCCGTTGCCCAGGAAAAATCCTACCTGCATTCAGGTCAAATCCTCATAGGAAACGGAGCAAATCCTACCTGAAAACGCTCCGGATCCTCATAGGAAACGGAGTAAATCCTCATAGGAAACCGACCCAATCCTTATAGGATTTCGATCCAATTCTTACTGGAAACCGGGCAGCTTCTTATAGGAAACCGGGATGCTAACAAACTCATTACCCATCACTGCCGTCCGTCTCTTGCGACAGTTGGTGCACCATCCCCAGCGACATGAAGAAGATGAACGCCAGATCGATGACGAAGTGCGTCTCGTCGACCAGGCCGTGGGCAATCATGTTGGCCATGCCGCCCATCAGACCCACGCACAGCGCCCGGGAGGAAGCATCTTTCAGCCGCCGCTGCGTCGACCAGGCCAGGCGCCAGAAGGCCACCTGCAGCCACACGCCAACCGCCAATCCCAGGATGCCCAAACGGATCCAGTAATCGAGCAGGAAGTTGTGCGGCTGGCTCAAGTTGGGCTGCTGCCAGGCATCGGGCAGGATGTAATGGCCGCGGTACTGGTAGAGGAACTGGTCGAGGCCAACGCCGGTGATGGGATGGTCGCGGAGCATGCGCAGCGCGCTCTGCCACACCTGCAAGCGGAAGAAGCTGGAGCTGGTGCTGCTGCTGAGATCAAGCATATCCCTGAAGCGTGGGACAAAGAGCATCAGCGGAATGAGTGACAGCGCCTCCAGCGCCACGCCGATGCCCACCACGATGGCACCGCGGCGCCCGGCCCACAGAATGATCACCAGGCCGAGAGCCGCCGGCACGCCGAGCAGCAGCCCGCCCCGCGAGACGGTCAGCCCGGTGGCAAGCAGCATCAAACCACCGGCGATGCCATACAGCCGGCGGCGCCACGTATGGCGGTCGATGAGCACGACGGCCGCCGCGATAGGCACCAGCCGCCCCAGGTACAGGGCAGCGTTGTTGCAGGTACCGAAGGCGCTGCGCAGGCAGGTGAAGACCGCCGGCGAGCTTCTCCAATCGATGTAGAACTGGTAAAAGCCATACAGGGCAATAACTATGCCGGTCGCCATCAGCATATCAATGACGCGCCAGCGGTCGCGGGCCTCGAAGGGCAGCGTGCGCAGAACCAGATAGGCAACAGCCGGCTCCAGCACCATCTGGCGCAGTTCGGTGACAGCGACGCCCTTAAGCTCGGCCCAGCTAATCGACACAACTGCCAACCCCACAAAACAAGCCACTGCCTTATCAAGCGCCGTCATCTGCCCCCAGATATGCGCCAACGATGGCCGGCCGGCGCGGCGGCGCTCGGCCACCATCTGAATACTCCAGGCAGCCAGCACCAGCAGCGTAGTGACTTCCAACAGGCTGAAAGCCCGGTCGAAGAGCGGGCGGGGCAGCAGGTAGTAAGGGGTGAAGAACAGCATCAGCGCCACGCCAATAGCAGGGTGGGCGTAGATCAAAATGAAGAGAGCGATAAGCGCCACAACCGTCAGCAGCAGCCAGGGCGAGAAATAGAAGATGCCCGCCGTCAACAGCGTGACGAGCAGCGATGGGCCATCACCGGCTTTGCGGAGTAGGGTGGGAATGAGCCCACCCCAGGTCAGCGCCATGCCCAGCCAGACCGCCAGCGCCGCTGCCATCGACAGCGCCAGGTGCACCCCCTGGCCGATGTGTGTCGCCAGGATTTGCACCAATCCGCCAAAAGCATCGCCCAGGGTCTGCCCGATGCCGGATCGCCGGGCCAGCACGCCCAGCACAACTATCGCTGCCAATAAGCAGCCAGCAGCCAGGTCATAACCTCGCGTATCGACATCTGCGCCGACCACGAACCCCACCAGCGCCCACTGATCCCAGCCCCGGTCAGCCTCCAGACGTGCCACATGGCTGGTGGACTTATCCAATCCTTTAGCTACAGGGAGAACACCGATAGCCGGTTTGTAGTCCGGCGAGGTGAGGATGACGTAGGCCCCGCGCTCGTCCCGCGGCAGAGCCGCCGACGGCTCTCCGTCGACCGTCACATACAGGTAAGCCCGATAGTTATCGCGCCGGGCGATGATACCCAGGTTGTCGGCGGCAAAAGGCACCTCGACGACGCTGTCATTGGCCTCGCCGAAGTCGGCGCCCAAGTCAGAGAACTCCCACTCGCCGCTGTAGCGCGCCAGCGGCGTCTGCGGCGAATAAACACCCGGCCACAACGCCTGGTTAAAGAAGTCGGCATGCTCGGCGATGGCCTCTACGGTAGGCGAGAGCGTGCCGTCAGGCTCTCGCAGGGCAAACCCCCAATGCGGGTCATCGGGGGGGAGATCGGGCTGCCAATATGCCAGCATCAAACCTCCTGCCCACGGCCACTCATCGAGCGCCCGCTGGTAAGCCCCAAGCGTCCACTCGGCCTGCTGCTCAGCCGTCGCCTCGCCCCAGATCGAGGGTTCACCGGGCCAATCAGCAGGCAGGCTGTTCCAGCCGAAATGGCTGCCCCACAGAGGCTTATGTTCATCACCATAGCGCGCCATCTCCTCGCGCAGCAAGATAAAGCGTGAGAAGTTGGTCAGGTTCATGTCAACACGCCGGTCGTCAGGACCGGTATCGAAGCCGTAAGGCTTGCCCGCCACACCGTCGAAGAAGGGCGCCGCGCCGTTCTCGTACAGGCCGCGCAGGTACAGAACATCGCTCAGGTTGTCAGGACCGGTCTCGATGGTCGAGGCCAGCCCGGCCGTCAGAACCAGCGCCTCTTCGTCGGCATCGTGAATGGCCTTGTAGGCCGGCTCCAGCATGGCGATGTAATCGATGGGGTCAGGTGGACCACCCCAGCCGATGATGAGGTTGGGCTCGTCCCACACCTGGTAAACATCGATGCTATCGCCATAGCGCTCAGCAAGAGCGCCGGCAAAGGCCGAGAAAGCGCTAATATCGCTCGGCGGCGCTGCCGGCTCGGGCGCTGCCCAGGCGGGCGAGCGCTCCAGTACCGCGACCAGGCGCAAACTGCGCTCGCCGGCTGACTCGACGATGGCGTCGTAAGCATCCCAGGCATACTCGCCAGGCCGCGCTTCGATGGCATCCCAGGCAAAAGACTGGCGCAGCCACACAAAGCCGGTATCGGCGATCAAATCGAGGTTCTCATCCAGCTCCTCAGGCGTATACTGCGCCAGTTCGACGTTCACACCCAGCACAGGCTGGCGCTCAGGCAGATCGGGATCGGGAAAGCCATCGAGCGCGCCCCGCGAGCGCACCTGCCGCTGGGTGACGACAGCCGCCAGCGCCGCAGCAGTCAGCACAATCGCCGGAATCAGCAAAACAGCAGTTAACCTGCGTGAACGATGGTTCATGGTGCCCACCTTGGAGAGCTGCTCAGAGCATCCAACGTCAGCTGCTGGGCGCGGCCGGTCGAGAGATCGACCAGATAAAGGTTGCCCTGATAGATCATGGCGATCTGGCGGCCGGTAGGCGACCAGATCACCGACTGCGAGGCCAACCCCAACTGACCCTCGGGCGGAAAGAGTGCCTTCTGATTACTGCCATCACGGTCCATTACCATCAACCGGTAGCGGCTGGTCTGGTCGAGCGGCTGCATGGCCTGGAGATAGGCAATACGCACCTCAAGCTCGCTGCCGTCAGGAGCGGTCGATGGGGAATACTGGGGCGCGGCCCACATGCCGGCCCGCTCCACCACATCGATGCTGTAACCCCCCTGTGCCGGGAAGATGGTGACGTTAAAGACAGGACTGTCCTCGGCCGGCTCATCGCCGAGCGGCATGCCGTGCGTCGTCGTCGCCACCAGGGTGCTGTCGGGTGACCAAGCCAGGGTGGGAATCCAGACGAAATCGTAAGCATGGCGAGGAGCAAAGGTCACCATTGTCTCTCGTTGGTAGATGTTAGGAGGCGGTGTGTTGCCCTCCTCATCGGGAATGCCGGAACTCAGCACCCCCACCGCATCGGGCTGGGCCCAGGCGATGATCTTGCCGTCCGGGGAATAACGGAAAGTGGTGCCGAACCATCCATAAATGCCGCCGCTGGACGGCTCAAGCAGCAGCTTGTGCCCGGTGACACGTTTCCGGTTGTCTATCCGGGCCTGCCACAGGTCATTGTTGGCCTGCCAGCCGGGGAAATTAGGCCGGGGCTCGGCAGTCGAGTAAACAATGGTGTCCTCGCTACCGGGAACCCATTGAGCGTTCAGGATGTTGCTCAGACTCAGGCCCACCGGCTTGCTGTCCGGGTCGGTGATATCGAGAATGGCCCACAGCGTGTTGATAAGTGTGCCACTTGAGGTAGGTGTCACTTGAGATGTAGCTGTCGCCAAACCGCTACCCGGAGTTGAAGTGGTCGATACAGATACAGAGGAGCGGGTGAACAGCAATCTCTTGCCATCCTCAGCCAGGTCGAAGACACGCCCGTCAAGACCGCCTTCCAAAGTCAGGGGGCGGCGGGTGGCGCTGTTACCCCGCATGAGCCAGGCATTGCCACCCGAGATGTACACCAACGTCCCATCGACTGTCACAGCAGCCAGCTGGCCCTGACTACCAACCATGACCACTTCGTTTTTGGGAGACACCAGATCCACGCGCTTGACCTCACTGCGTGAAATCTCCGTATCGTCTTCATAGACAATCCGGTAAGTGATCTCGGCAATCCCATTGACTCCGGGCTGGATCAAGCGCTCTTCCCCTGCCGGCAGGCTGTCGTTGAGAACTATCTCCTGCTTGTAGGGGATGGTCTCCTGAACCATCTCTGTTTCTTCGGTCACCCGGACAACAGTTATAGTCATCCCCTCACTGACACGGTTATAGCGCTGCGGGTTGACCCGGTCCAGGTCTCCCAGGGTGATCTCGGACTGCCGCAGCACGTCATCGACGGTGAAATCCTGGGTCACCGCCAGCGACTGGGATGTGCCGCCAACCGTCAGGGTGATATTGATCATCTCCGGGGTCGGCTCGCTGCACCCGGCCGCAGTGAGTACAACAATTAGGGTTAGGAGCAAGCTCCATAGGTGTCTATGTTTGTGCATGGTAAGGAATCTAACACCGGTGTGGGTGAAGGGCAAGAGGGAAGGGCGACCTTCGGTCGTCGGGGATGGGGGCTAGGGATCGGGGGTTGGGGACAAAGACGATGGAATCGGGAAATCCCGCGCGTGTATCGGGAAACTTTGCACGCATATCAGTCTAGCAATTCAATACGCACGGCGACTCCTTTTGATGCCTTTCCTCGTTATGTATGTCTGGATGAAACACACATTTTCCATAGGAGAGATTTATACGTGAAAAACGCACAAAACCGGAAACTCATAAACACATCAGTGTTTAGCTTGCCGATACTGCTGCTGGTTAGCTGCGGGCCGGGGCAACCCCCAGCGTTGACATCGACACCAACACCAACTTCTAGGCCAACCGAGACCACGACACCAACTCTCACACAGAGCCCCACACCACCGCGGACGGTAACCGCTGCTCCCACCGCGACCCCAGAGCTACCGCCACCACCACCCGACGCAATTCACTTTCACAATGATGAGATGACAATCTACACATGCAATGGGAACCTGTGTCGAGTGGACGCTGGAAATGACAAGGCAATGTGGATCACAAGTTATTCCGAGCTCGGTGATGTTTACATCTCTCCGGACGGTCAGTCCGTTGTTATAGAGAAGATTGATTCTCCTGGCAGTTCCGGCTACAACGACCTTGAGCTCTGGGCAGGGAATTCAGACGGTACTGATCTCCGCTGCGTATTGTCTCAGGAGAAGTACCGTACAATGATGCACCGCGACGACCCCGGGAACTATAGTCACAGGGTAATGTGTCTATCTTGGCTACCTGGAAAGAAAGAGATCGTGTTCACAACCGGCAACTACGATCCCCCCGGAGCAAACTGGGCGTTCGAGATCTTTCATATCGATCTGGAGACGGATGAAGTGTCTTTCATTCTGCCCCCAGACAAGCTCACTGCCAGGAACATCACCCTCGACGCCTCTCCAGACGGGCGTTACATCGCCGTTGCTGATGAGAATAGCATCGCCCTACTATCAACTGACACATCAGTCTGGATACCTGACATCTTTACGTATGAGCTGATAACCACTGAAACCGAGGCGCCCGGATTGGCACACGTCCGATGGTTGTCAGACTCGACTGGGTTTTGGGCTGTCGTGCCGGAGATTGCCAATCCAGCCGGCAACAAGAACGAAAGGGAGAGGTTTGCAGCTCTTGGAGGATCACCCTATCAGATATGGTATATTCCACTCAACACTTTGCGGCCAGAGCTGCAAATAGTCACCCCTCCGCTCAATCCAGTGGGCTATGGTACCCACGTTCAACTATCACCCGATGGGCATTATCTGGCATATGACCCACCCGGCGCCACGCACATGCTTAATCTGGATACATTCGAAGACATCTCTGTACCTTTCTCCAAGAATGTACACGATTTGTGGTGGGATGGTTCTTCACAGTCATTGCTAGCCGACATAGGGAACCAATATCATGATCATACGCTCTACCGTGTCAAGCTCGACGGCAGCTACGAAGTCATCGAGTTGCCGGATGTTCCGTGTGAGCCATGACAGCTACACATCTCAACGAAACATACAAGGAGCAATGACAGGAACCCTGGCTACCAATTGCGATGTCATGCCGTTCACCACAGCCACGCTATTCTCTGTGTTAACCAGGAACGAGGGTAAGCTGCACATTGTGGTGCTGCCTATGGGAGAGGGAAGAGAATCTGTATCAGTAGGATAGCGATCAGAACAATCAACAAGCCTACAACAAGCAGGCTCCCCATTACCATCAGCCGGGAGGTCCAGGAACGCCCACGGAACACACCTGGGCCTCCCGCAACCGCCCCACCATACTCTGCCCAGCCGGTCTGCGTCGAGCGGCCTGTAGCCACAGCCTCCGGGTCAGGGAAGTTATAGCGGCAGTGAGGGCAAATCCCTGAGCTAGCCGGGAGTTTCTTCTTGCAGACAGGGCATCGTTTGCCCATACGGGGCACAAAGACCCACAAGGTCTCCAACATAAGAAGACCACCGACGCCTCCAACCAGCGCGCCATAGACCGCACCTCCGAATGACGGAAGTCCGCGCTGCGCAAACAGAACAGACACCAGGAACACCCCGGCGATCACCAAGAACCCCACAAATGGAATGAACTCCGGGTAGCCAAGCCGTGGTTCCTCATGTCGACCAGCGTCCGGAGGGAACTCACCCCCACAACTCCAGCATCGCGAAGGGCGCTTTGGACTACGCTTGCCGCAGGAGGGGCACACCTTGCTTTCAGGCCAGAGGAGAAAGGCGATCCATAAGGGCACAAGCAGGTAGAAAGCAGCCGCTGCTCCTGCCAATAATCCAAGCAAGAAGCCCAATCGCGGATCGCGGCCTCGGGCGTGGGCAATCAGAGGTGTGATGGTTATCCCGATCAGAGCCCAAACAGCAGTAGAAACCAACATGGTGGGAGTTATCATTTGCACACCCATCCTTGTTTTTGTGATAGATGATCTCAGCAGGAATGCAGCATCAGCGTAAGAGACGGGCAACAGGTTGGCGCTTAATCAAAACACCTCATCTTCGTTTTCGCCCAATTTGGGACACTTTCTCGACGATGTCCATATGCTGCATAAGATAGTCGTAATGCGCAGCAACATCACCGACCATTGTCTCATCTACCTTCAAGGCTTCAGCCGGATAACGCTTATTGGCCTTCTCAATAGCCGCCCTGATGGATTTACCCTTCCTTAGCCATTTAACTACTTCGTTGTCATAGCTTTCTTCTGCATCGGTCCGGTCGCCGATGATTTCCCGGCTGCGACGCAGATATTGGTCCAAAAAGTTCATGTCTATGTGCTCCTTCGCCTGCTCAACCTATCTCTCCGGCCTGGTAGATGATCGCAGAAAAGTGCGCCATCGCATCCCGGCCATCGATAATCCAATAACGATGCTCCTCCGGAACGTTCTCGAATAGATTGGCGTCTACCTCGACCCAGCCGTCAGGTATATACCGCCCCGGCGAGAATTCAGCATCCGGGAAATTCGAGACTAGCTGCCTGTTGTCGAAATCTACCAGCAGGCCAGGGATTAAGTCCCACAGATCATCGAGCAGCTCGGCCTGCTCAGAGATACTGAAAGCCTGGAGCCCGTTGTAATCGTAGATATTCTGTACAAGGGTGTGCAGAAAACTGGTCGAAACATGATGCTGCTCCATGCGCTCGAAGAAGAACGCCACCGTGTCGACATCAAGAACCTGGATATCGAAACGACTGCTGTAATCGGTCTGATCCGGGTCTTGTCCCCAGTCTTCGGCCCACCTGCGCCAGTCCATCAACCACAGGTCCCGTGGGCCATTGTACCAGGACCACTCATTGGCATACAGCACCCCCACGATGGCACTCTCGGCCTGGATTGGTTCTTCGGTCATACTCGTCTCTCGCTAATCAGTACTTTCTCTTCCGATGCTTACGGGCAGATTGGATTCAGGGTCTACCTCCTCCTCGAAACCTTCGCCGTAATAAGAAGCCTCGACGGTTATTTTACCAATGATGTGATAATTGAACTTCTCCAGCTCGCCGGCCGGTACCCAAAGCTCATCGTGCAGCCCACGCCTACCAACAGTATGAACCTCGAACTTGCTGATGTAGGCGTCCTCGATCTCAAAACGCGTGACGAACCCGGCACAATCGCCGCTGGTCGAATTCCAATCGCGTGCAATCTGCTCTGCATACTCGAAGGTGAGGACCGGGTAGAAGATAGGCTGTTCAGGGAGGCGAGGCGGGAACTTCCCGTAGCCGGTCTCCGCAATCAATGCCAGCTCTTTCAGCCCCACGGGGCGATAAAGGATCATGGACACCCCATAATGGTGGCATGCTCAAAACAGAAACGGCACAAACATCTTAGTACGCTTCATATACTCCTGATAAGCCGAGCCAAAGTAACGCACGTTCTCGCCTTCCTCGACGCGCGCCGTCAGTATCAGGAAAATGGTTGCCGTTATAGCTAGCACCCCACCCAACCAGTCTGGGACCTTGAAGAATATCCCCCAGCCAAGAAAGAACAGTGAGCTATAGAGTGGATGACGGATATAACGATAGATGCCCTCAGTCACCAGAACTGTCGTTTTCTCCATGCCTACCATCGGTGCATCGTCACGTGCCTCATCCGGCTTTCCTCGTTGCCGCAACAGGCCCATACCTTGAATAACCGGAAACAGCGAGAACAGCAGCAGTGACCAGGAGACGATCTGGTGGAGAGAGAAGGGATCGACAAACCACTTTCGCATGTTGAGCAGGAATAAAACCACCAACAATTCCCAGGCGAAGAAGCGATAAAAGCCATGCGACCCCGGCCTTAGCAGCGAAGCTCTTGATACGTAGATGATACCTGCACTTGCTACAATGAAGATGACAACTTCGAGACTCATAGGCTCCTCCATTGGTGTGTACATTACCTCCTGATCGCTGAGAGATTATGCTGCCAGCTCACGCCGGACAAAAGCATGCAATGTCTGCTCCTCGGGGACGCCCTCTGCCAGCCGCGCTGCGGCGTTTACTACCAGCCAGGTTCTGAATTCCTTCCGATCCCAAGGGAAAAGCTGAAAGCAATGCCGCAGATAACTCCTATTAAACCACAGGCTCATCAGATCGATTACCCGGCGCATCGGCGCGCCTTCCGGCATCCGGGCCTTTTCCATCAGCAGTGACGTTCTGGCAATATCTCCCAGCGGGTTTCCACATGCTGCATCGATCCAATCGATGATGACTATCCCCTTCTCGGCCATCAGGATATTCCCAGGATGAAAATCGCCATGACATAATCGATTG
>JAFGMS010000334.1 GCA_016927375.1 Anaerolineae bacterium | reverse complement strand
GTGAGACTTGACGAGTTTCCAGTCTGAGTTTACAAGTCACAGATCGAAGCTTGAAAGCTAAAAGCTAAGAGCCAAAAGCTAAGAGCTGAGCAGTTACTTAAGGGAAGGGATAGGAGATGAGAAACAAGTACAATTTTATTGTGATCGTCATGCTGGGGATTGCTGCGCTGGCCTGCTCGTTCCAATCACCCATCGCCGTTCCCGCCCCACAGGTGGGTGCTCCCGGATCGAGCTCCGAGCTGCTCCCCTCGGCAAATATCAAGCACAATGAGGGCGGCCCGGTGATCATCACCGGCGAGGTGACCTATACTTACCCCTTCTTCACCGCCGGAGTGGCTCAGCCGATTGTTATCCTGGAAGATCAGGCAGGCTTCGTCGACCGGGATAGGAACTTTGTCATCCCCAGTGAATCTCAGGTGTTGGGGCAGATCACCTCCGATTTTCACTCGTCGCCTTTCACTTATAGCCTCGCCTTGCCCATCGAGCCCGCGGGAAGTCTGCGTGACGTCGATCAGGACGGTGAGCAAGATACCGGTGTGATGGTCTTTGCCGTGGCTTACTGGACCAACACCTGGGGCGATCCCTTCCTGGAGCGGCGCGACCAGGGCGGCGGCGGCTGGTCGACTGCCTATGCCTCGACCCAGGTCAGCGATGATCGGGATAACTACCGCGAGATCTATGGTGGCAAGCTGGTGGTCTATGCGCCCGATGCTGAGCAGGGCTTCCCCTCCGGCTTTGGCGACGACGGCAGGCTGTTCACGGACGATGACCTGCTCGTACAACTGCCACAAGGCTGGACGGTGGTCGATCTGGACACCAATCCCTTCACCTTCGACCGCTCGCGGGAGCCTGACATTGATCTACTTGAGCCGGAGAGCCTGGCGCTCGATGATTTTTCCGGCATGCGCTACGCCGAGGCCTTCGATGCCATGTTGGAGAAGTTCCGCACAGAGTACGCCTTCACCGAGTACAAGAACATCGATTGGGACGCCAAAGTGGCGACATTCCGGCCGCGCTTTGAGGAAGCCCAGAGCGCCAGGGATGCCCAGGCTTACGCACTGGCCCTGCGCGATTTCCTCTGGTCGATACCTGATACCCATGTAGCGATGGATATCTCGCTCCTCTACGGTTTGTACCAGACAGAAACCGAGGGCGGGCTCGGCATGGGCATCCGTGAGCTGGACGATGGCCGCGTGATCGTCGTCTATATCATGGATGGCGGCCCGGCCGGCCAGGCGGGCATCAAGTTTGGGGCAGAGATCACACAGTACAACGGCAGGCCAATCGGCGAAGCCATTGACGCCGTTGTACCCTGGACCTCTCCATTCAGCAATAACGAGCGTCGGCGGCTCGAACAACTGCGCTACCTGCTGCGCTCCCCCATTGGCACAAGTGTAGAGGTTACCTACCAGAACCCCGGCGGCTCGCCCGAGAGCGCCAGGCTGACCTCCATATCGGAGACCCAGAGCCTTGACGCCACGTCGCTGCAAGCCGGCACAACGGGCATCGAGCTGCCTGTCGAGTACACGATCCTCGACAGTGGCATCGGGTATGCAGGCATCTACAGCTTCTTCGATAATGAGGTGCTCACCATCCAGCTGTGGGAGCGGATGATCCAGGCGATGAACAAGAATGTTGTAGATAGGCTGATCCTCGATCTGCGGCAGAACGGCGGCGGCAGCGGCTGGCTGGCCAATCAGATGGCGGCCTATTTCTTCGATGAGGAACTTGAGCTGGGCAATACCGCTCACTACGACGACAGCACCGGCCAGTTCTACCTTGACCCCGAAGACAGCTCGTTCTTCATCCCGCCACGCGAGGACCTGCGCTATTACGGAGACGTGGTCGTGCTGGTCGGGCCGGCCTGCGCCAGCGCCTGTGAGTTCTTTGCCTACAACATGACCCTGCAGGAACGAGCCCAGATCGCAGGACAGTACCCGACGGCTGGCGCAGGCGGCAGCGTCGAAGACTTCCTGATGCCTGAGTACATCACAGTGCGGATGACAATTGGCCGGGCGGTGGACGCCGACGGCAATATCCACATCGAAGGCACCGGCGTCGTGCCGACCATTCGCATCCCGGTCACTGAAGATAACATCATTGCTGAATACCGTGATGGCGCCGATGCCGTCCTCGATGCAGCCATCGATGCACTTAGGTAGTCGTTTACAGTTCACAGTCTACAGTGATCAGTTTAGAGACATAAGCAGCGAGTAATGGATAAAGTCGTTAGCTATAAGCCATAAGCTATATGCCACACGCCGAAAGGACTATCCTGTGCCCAAACGAATCAGTGCCACCGATCTACCCGCACTGACGCGCTGTGATCGCATCGTCTACCTGGATCACAACGGCGACCCAGATAAGCGCGCCCCGCAGACCGATTACCAAAAATGGCTGCGCGATCAGGGTTTGCAGCACGAAAGCCGCGTCGTGAGCGAGTTTGACATCCAACAGCCGGCCTACAAGTACGACAACCTGGAAATCGGTTACGAAATCACGCTGGAATTCATGCGGGAGGGCGTGCCCTACATCTACCAGGGTGTGCTAATGGATGACGACATGGTCGGTATCCCCGACTTGATGCAGCGCGCAGAAGGAAAATCGCGCTGGGGTGATTATCATTACCGGCCGCTTGACATCAAACTGGCATCGACGCCCACCGAGGGCTACCGCCTTCAGGTCATGGCCTATATGGCTCTGCTGGAAGCTGTTCAGGACGCGAGGCCAACCGGCGCTCTGCTCCTGCGCATCCCACCTGACGAGCGCACCGACGACCACTACTACCGCGAGGAGCCGATCGACTTTGATGACGATCTATACACCGCGAAGCTGGCCAGGGTGCGCGACCTGGCCAACGGGTCCGAGCCGCGCCCCTTCTACTCATCGACCTGCCATGAATGCGCCTGGCGCGAGATATGCATACCAATGCTGGAAGGCAGCCAGGACGCTTCATTGATCCCCGGCCTGCGACGCGATGTGTGGCGTGTGCTTCACCAACGCGGCCTCAAGACGCTGGCCGATGTCGCCGCTGCGGAGGCGAACGATCTCCTTTTGATTAAAGGTGTGGGGGCAAAGACCGCCCCGGTCATCGTCAACAAAGCCAGGGCACTTTTGACCGGAGAGATGATCATGCTTGGCAAACCCGACCTGCCGCCTCCCGGCGATGACGTGATGTTCGATGTGGAGAGCGTACCCAGCGAAGGCATCTTCTACCTGATGGGGTTTACAACCAGCGATGGAGACAAGCAGCACTACAAGTACTGTCTTGCTGAAAAACCCGAAGATGAGGGTCAGGCGTGGAAAGATTTCCTGTCTGACATGGCTGATCGTAGAGGGACGATCTATCACTACGGCGTATACGAACGTACGACAGTCAAGAAGCTTGGCGAGCGTTACAACACCACAGCCGAGGCAGATGCCCTTCTTAATCGCATGGTCGACCTGGAGAAAGTCATCAAAGACTGCGTTGTGTTGCCCCTGCGCAGCGTCTCGCTCAAGGCGGTTGCTCCCTGGCTGGGCTTCAACTGGCAAAGCGACGTACAGGCAGGCGATGATTCCATGCTGGAATATCTGGCCTGGCTGGAAGATGGCGACAAGAAACATCTGGACAGCATCCTGCGCTACAACGAGGAGGACTGCCATGCAGCATCGGTGGTGCTGGATTGGCTCAGGGGATTGAGCAATTGACAGCCAGAGATCGTTGATGATTGACGGTAGGATACGTTATCAAAGAAGCAAGGATATACCCGGTTTCTTGGCGAGAAACTTGAGCTTTGACGGCTTATCACGAGCGAAAACCCGCAGGTTGGACTGTTAATCCGCCAGTGGAAATCGAATGAATGCACCGTCATCGGAGTGCAGACTGGGAGACCGGAGGCATGACGACAGAACCACGATACCCCATCCCTGCCAAGACAACCCGAGTTGAGATACGGGTGGTCAACTCGCGCTTCATCGCCACCATTGGCGAGGCGCGGAGTGTCGAGGAGGCGAGAGTATTCATCGATGCCATCCGCGGGGAGTTCGCCGATGCCACACACAACGTCTACGCCTTCCGGGTCGGGTATGGTGGCTCGGTCACCGAGGGGATGAGCGATGACGGCGAGCCGCCCGGCACGGCAGGCCGCCCGGCATTGTCCGTCCTGCGCGGCGCCGACCTGGGTGATGTCGTCCTGGTAATTACACGCTACTTCGGTGGGACCAAACTCGGTACGGGTGGGCTGGTGCGCGCCTACACCCAATCGACGCAGGAAGCATTGGCAGATCTGCCCCGCGGCGAGCGCGTCGAGCGGCGCAGCGGGCAGATCACCCTACCCTATGCCCTATACGAGCAAGCCAAGATGCTGATTACGGCCCATGGCGGCGACATCTCAAAAGAGGACTTTGCCGGGGAGGTTACCCTGCTCGTGGTCTTTCCTATCGATGCCTGTTCAGCCTTCGAAGCGGCCCTGGCCGAGCTCTCAGCGGGGAAGGTAAAGATCGGCTGGGAGTAGCTGGGGGCAGGAGTATAGGCATTAAATTAAGGTCAGAGAACGCCGAGCCCGCGGAGTTTTTTCTTGATTTTCTCTGCGCACTCTGCGGTGAATCTACGGGCACATCCAAAAAGACGAAACTACAGTTATGACTGTCCATTCGCTGAAATATTTCTGAGTTTTGCGAATTCTTATACGGCAAATTGGGCCGATTTGAAGCCGAAAGTTCCGGAAAGCCT
>JAFGMS010000333.1 GCA_016927375.1 Anaerolineae bacterium | reverse complement strand
GCTGCCTGTCATTCCCGCGAAAGCGGGAATCCATGTTTGATTGCTCAAGACCATCGTTTTTTGGCTCAACGTGGAAAAGTGGGGATTGCCCCAGACCCTAAGGGTTTTGAAAACCCTTAGGGTCTTCCGAGGATTGCGCACGAGCCCGGACTCGTTCCCAGGTTACTCAGTACTTGCCACTTCGGTGACACAACCCGGCAACTTGGACGTAGGCCAGGTCAAAAAAGGAAATTCCTATAGGATCTAGTTATAACGTCCACTTGAGCAGACATCTCAGTCATAGCCCCTCGACAGAGGCGGCCGACCATCCACCTTTGCCTCGCATCGGTCCAGCTTTGTCTAAGCGTCGTCCAAGCATCCCGTAACCATCCCCTAACCATCCTCCTTGATTTACGGTAACTACTCAGCTCTTAGCCTTTAGCTTTTCAAGCTTCAAGCTGCGACTTGTGACTCGGGTTACCAACTCGCCACATCTCATGTTTTACCTGTTTACCCATTTACCCTATTGGTGACAAGTTAAGCAATTGAACATCCTGTCAAGAGCCAATCGGAGGCCGGGAAGTCCCACAAGTTCTGAGCAGCTCTATGTCGAATTGGAGAGGTATCTCGTAGGGACTGTTGCCGGTAATGGCAGGGGGAGCATAGAAGGCCCACGTCTAAAAAAGGTCACGACGAAGAATACGATGAGGTTCCGGTCGACTTGTTTACAGGATTATTCCTGTGAGGTCTAATAGTAAGCCAGGTTACGTAAGAGCAAGTAGAAGCCAACAATAATCAGTGCGGCGGGCCACAGCAACGTCGAGCTCACACCAAAGATGGCGCTGATCCCTAACCCAGTCAGGACCAGGCCAATGATGATCCTGCCTTTTGAGGACTGCTTATAACCCTCTGACACCGCGCGGACAAAGGCACTCGACAGCAGCAATCCTCCTATCCCAAGCATGATCCAATCCCGGGTATCGGCGGAAGCAACCTGGGGCAGCATCCCGGTCCGGTTGGCCAGCAATACCAGGCCCACGAAAATCAGTAGCCCGGCCCACAAAAACCGGTTGAGGCTGCCGTCATGCTGTTTATAACGCCTGTAAGACCTATCGCAGGCATCTACAATAAAGGGTTCCGGATCTTCCACTCGACGTCGCTCATTGAGCGGGATACTATCAGACGTTGTACTAGGCATCGAAATAAGCTCCTTACAAGCCATAAGTGTCATCGATATCTTTTACGTAAACTCTGTCTTTCTGGTTGCATTCCGGATCTATCAGGTAGCAAACACACAATTCCAAAGCAACAGCTCATGGGATGGTAGCACGCGAGAATAGCATGGTTGATAGGTGCGGGACGTTGAGGCTCACCCCCTGCAACGGTGGATGATAGCTATGCCGACGACGTCCCCCCCTCCGCCTGGCGGAGAGGGTACGCAAATCGCGTATTGAGCTGCTACGCTTCTCAAGGATGAGGTTATGAGCACAAAACCGGGCTTGGCCGGCTTGTCCACGGTATTTCCGGATGCTACCCATAGGATGGCGTCTCACCACAAAGAGTGGCAAAGGTTTATTATGCTGATGCTTGTGATAGCAGTAGGTCTATACAAAGTAAAGAGCTTCTAACCCGTTACTCATTGCTCATTGCTCACTGCTCGTTGCTCGTTGCTCGTTGCTATTTTTAAGGAAGTATCGATCATGTCCGGATATCAGGAAATCGAGGTCAAGTTCGTGCTGGACGATCCCGCCGCGATGCGGAACAGGCTGCTGCGATTGGGGGCTGCTTCATACGGACGCCGCTTCGAAAACAATCTGCGTCTGGACGATGTTGAACGTTCTTTGGCGGAGCGGCACATCGTGCTGCGGCTGCGTGAGAGTGAAGGAGCTGATGGGGTCTCTATACAGCTAACCGTCAAGTCGCCTGCTGCCTCATCAGACGCCTCGCTAAGCTTTCGCAACGAGTTTGAGTTGGAAATCGGCGATGGGGCAGCCATGTTGGCGGCGCTGGAGGTGCTGGGATACAAACCCTATTGGCGCTATGAAAAGCGCCGCGAGACGTTTGTCTTGGGCGATGTAGAGGCCGTCATCGACGAGCTTCCGTTTGGCTGGTTCATGGAGATCGAGGGCTCGCCGGAAGGCATTCAAGCCCTGGCCAAGAAGCTCTGCCTTGACATGGCCGATGGGATCACAAGCAGTTATGCGCGCATATTCGAGTATGTCTGCCAGACGCTCAACCTCGACCCGGGTGACCTGACCTTCGATGCCTTCAAGAACATCGATGTCGACATCCGCATTCTCAAGGGGTTGATGGAGGGCACCTGAATTGTTGTCCATTCCCCATCACCCATCACTCGTTGCTCGTCGCTCATGACTTGCTGCGCTCAATAGCGTGCCTTTTGGAGCAGCTTCAGATAGAATATCCTGCGTGTCCGGCTCTGCTTCATCAGTTGGCACAACGCAAATAAATCAATGAGTGAGGTTAACCGATCACATGTTGAAGAAACTTTCTCTCATAATGCTTGGCATCGGCGTCATGATGGCTCTTGCGGGCTGTAACTTCCCAGGAGCACCCACCGGTACCGAAGGGGGCCCCCCAGAGGTGGCGGAAGAGGGAAATCTACCCACTCCGACGGTCTACCAATTGGCCCCAACACTGCCGGCAACCACACCTATCCCAACCGCAGGCCCTGTCACTCCGACGCCGGCTACCGAGCTGGCCCCAACGCCGCTCCCAGCGCCTACCCAGATCGTACCATCGACGATGGAACCGGAGACAACAGGAACCCCGGCCCAGGAAGGTCCTGTGCTCACCATGAATCCAGCCGTCGGCGAGCCGGGGGACATCGTCATCATCGACGGCTCCGGGTTCCCTGCCGGTGTTCACGTTACATTTCACTGGGGGGCTGTCGGTGGCCCACCCGGACCGGTGTACTGGGAGCTTGATGCTGACGAGAACGGCATGTTTTCTGAGGGCCTGATCGTGCCGCCTGCCAACAAATGGCCTGGCGGCTCACCTAAAGAGAGGGATCTATTCCAGCTCCAGGCCCGTTGGGAAGAGAAGGTGGAAGGCATGCAGGTGACCTTTTACAGATTTGCGAACTTTACCTATATCAAGCGCTTCAATCCTGAGACCTCTTTGGTCTTGACCTGCGAAAACTTGACCTATGGTTACAAGATCGACGTCCCTAATGGTTGGACATGGGACGACTCCGAGGACGACAATTTCCGCTTCAGTGCCCCATCAGGAAATGCCAAAGGATTTGTCCGTGTGTTGGAGGGTACCGATGTCAACGTCGCAATCCAGACCGTGATGGCGGAAGAAGCTCCCGGTCAGACGTTTTCCTCAGCAGCGGCCGCTATCGGTGCGCATAATGGCACCAAGGTGACGGCCGCAAACGGCCTGATTGTATGGTTCATCGCCTCAAATGGACGCATCTATGCGCTAAGCTTTACCAAAGATGACGGCCAGTTTTATGAGATCATCGCTGCATCATTCCGCTTCTGACAACACCGCCTCCTGAAAAGCAAACCGCAGAGGACAGCGCGCTGTCCTCTGCGGTTTTTATCTTTCGTTAGTGGCTGTATGTACGTCAGGTGATGATCGTCCCGACTTCCTCGCCCAGTACGGCGCGCTCCAAGGCGCCCTCTTCCCATAAGTTCAGGACCATAATCGGCAGGTGATTGTCCATGCATAAGGTGATCGCGGTAGCATCCATAACGCCCAGCCGCTTGCTAATCGCCTCCATGAAGGTCAGCCGGTCATAGCGCTTGGCAGCAGGCTCGACTTTGGGATCGGCGTCATATACACCATCGACCTTGGTAGCCTTGATCAGGACGTCAGCATCAATCTCCATGCCGCGTAGCGCAGCGGCGCTGTCAGTCGTGAAATAGGGATTTCCTGTTCCACCCCCCAAGATCAGCACCCGCCCTTTTTCCAGGTGGCGGATAGCTCGTAAGCGAATATAAGGCTCAGCAACGGCTCGCATCTCGATGGCGGTCTGAATACGCGTCACCACACCCTGTCGCTCAAGTGCATCCTGTAAGGCTAAAGCATTCATCACGGTGGCAATCATTCCCATGTAGTCGGCGGTGGCGCGCTCCATGCCCGCCTCCATGCCGATCTGGCCGCGCCACAGGTTGCCGGCGCCGATTACAATGGCTACCTCAATGCCATGGAGCCGCACGCTCTTGACAATATCAGCGATTTTGGCAGCCTCGTGAGGATTGATGCCAAAATCTCCCTCGCCGGCCAGGGCTTCTCCTCCCAACTTCAGCAAGATGCGGTGATATTTGGGTATTTTTGAGACACGCTGACCCACAGCCCCTCCTGACAGACCTTCTGGTACAGGCAAAATAAAGGGGATTAGAATTCTCTAATCCCCTGTTAGGATAGCTATTCTTCTCCGCCGCCGTCTTCAGTAGCACCGCCCAACTCGAAGCGAGCAAATCGGCTGATGACGATATTCTCTTGCAGTTCAGCAATCTTCTGCATCACCAAATCACCAACCTTGACATCTTCATCCTTGACAAATGGTTGCTGAAGCAAGCAAACTTCCGCGTAATACTTTTCGAGCCTGCCCTCAACAATCCGCTCGATGACATTCTCGGGCTTATCCTGAGCCTTCGCATCCTGGTAGAACTCTTGCTTTTTGGCCTCAAGTACCTCTTCCGGGATGTTGCTCAAATCCACGTAGACCGGATCGGCAAAAGCAATGTGAAGGGCAAGCTCGTGGGCAAACTCCTGGAACTTATCGGTCTTGGCAACAAAGTCGGTCTCGCAGTTCACCTCGACCATTACCCCGACACGCCCACCGGCATGCGAATAAGTCTCGACCTTGCCATCGCGTGCTTGCCGCTCAGTCTTCTTCTTAGCAGCCACCAGCCCTTTTTCGGCCAGATAGGCCTTGGCCTTCTCTTCGTCACCCTGATATTGTTCCAGGGCCTTTTTACAATCCAGCACAGCCGCCCCTGTTGCCTCGCGGAGTGCCTTGACCATTTCTGCAGTGATCGCCATAAAGATTCTTCCCTTAGTATCTGTCTACGACATTGCCTCGATGGGCAACTCCAAGTCTCTGTTATTCCTCGCTGACCTCAACGGGTTCGTCTTCCTCGGTGTCATCAACTTCGGCTACATCATCAGCGTCATCGACTTCATCTGCTTCGTCGTCACCAGCAAATGCTGCCTCAGCCTCACCGGCATCGTCAATCTCATCTACTTCACCGCCGGCAGCTACCCTCTCTGCCTTATCTTCAGCTTCATCTCCCTCATCGCTGGCAGCCACGGCTTTCCCTTCTTCCTCGCCGAAGTCCAGTGCACCACTTCTGAGCTTGGCCAATGTGGCCTGACCGAGGAAATCTTCATCAGTTGGCTCTTCCTCAACTTCGGCTTCGTAGTCGTATTCCTCGGCGAGCTCTTCTACGATGCCCTCTTCCATATCCCTATCCTTGCGCATGGCTATACCATCCAATACGGCATCGGCCATAACACTGGTAACCAGCTTGATTGCACGGATAGCATCATCGTTGGCGGGAATGACATAATCTATCATGTCAGGATCGCTGTTGGTATCCACCATAGCAATGACGGGGATATTCAGGATTGAGGCTTCCCGGATGGCAGTATATTCACGGCGGACATCTACCACAAAGAGTAGGGAAGGCAGCCCTTTCATTTCCCGAATGCCGCCAAGTCGAGCATTGAGCTTCTCCATCTCACGGGACAGCATCAGCCCTTCCTTTTTTGTGAGAAGCTCAAACTCACCGCGGTCTCTACGGGCTTCCAATCCTTTCAGATACTCTATACGCTGGCGGATGGTGCGCCAGTTGGTCAATGTTCCACCCAGCCAACGCTCGTTGACATAAGGCATCCCACAGCGAGTAGCCTCACGAGCAATGGTGTCCTGAGCCTGTCGTTTTGTTCCCACGAACATAAGCGAGCCACCCTCTCTTACCTTGTCAGAGATCAAGTCGTAGGATTCTTTGACTGATTTGAGGGTTTGGTGGAGGTCAAGAATGTGAATGCCATTCCGCTCGGTGAAAATGTAAGGCTTCATTTTGGGGTTCCACTTGCGGGTGCGGTGCCCAAAGTGGACGCCAGTTTCGAGCAGGGCCTTCATGGAGATATTGGTCATGATAACATTCCTTTCGTTTTCTAATCTTCCGCTGTCGTCTCTCCTGGTGGAGCCGATCTCTGCAACCGGCACGGCCACTCAGGTCGGGCAGCGTGTAGTCTCCGCATTTATATGCGGGTGTCCAGCTACAGGCATAACTTTCTGTCCGGACCGGGCAGCATTATACCGCAGGGCAAGGCAAACATCAATGGCAAGTATTCATCTGTCAGATTCTATAACCTGTTCTCCGAGCCCTTCGCGGTTAACACTGGGGTAAACGACCTGCTCTCGGCGAAGCGGAAAAAATGCTCAGCTTGGAAAAGCGGAATCAGCACGAATCAACAAAGCATGCCTGACATATCAATCAAACATGCTTCCTAACGACAAGCCTCGACAGGAACAAAAATGGCGCCTTCCCCATCAATCAGGAGCGTTTTTAGAAGCTGTTTCCTTTTTGATCTCCAGCTTGGGTTCAGATGCATTCTTTGGGTCTGCCTTTGGTGCTGACTTCTCCTTCGCCTGTATCTTAGATGACGACACCTCATTTTCGTCGGGTGTTTTCGAAGGCTCGGGTTTGCCAGGTAGGTCCACTTTATCTTCCATGGTAACCACGCCCTGAATGAAAGCGCCTTCTTCAGTCAAGAGCTTCTCAAGACGTAGATCGCCCCAAATCCGTCCGGAGCTCATGACGGCAACTTTCCTGGCGAGGATATTACCGCGCACCTGGCCACCAACATCGACAGCCTCCCCGATCAGGTCGCCTTCCAGCTTGCCATGCTCTCCAACAGCCACCTTACCATGGGCAGTAATGTCTCCCACAAATGTACCATGAACACGTACATTGCCTTCTGTTTTGAGGTTACCCTCAAAGCAGGCACCCGTTCCCAGAACAGTATCTATCACGGGAACAGCAGGTGCTGACTTGGGTTGAGCAGGAGCTTCAGCCTTTTTCGGTTTCAATTTTGAATCGCCAAGCAGTCCGCGTAACACGATAACCCCTCCTGGAATAGTAGCCTTCTTCAACAGTACGGTTCACTATACCCATCTCACAGCACACTGTCAATCATTCACTTGGCTGGGGGGGCGCAAAGTTGCCAGCCAGATACCATTGATCATAGAAACCGTTGCTCCAATCAGGCAGCGTTCCTAATGCCTTGAATGCCGGCTTCCAAACCGTCAAGGGATAAACAGGCTCTATAATAGCCCACCAATATTGCTCATCCTCGGGTGTCCAGTTTATGTCAGGCATGTAGATAGTGGTCATGATCCCGATCCAGGGGCGCCAGTGCAAACGCGCCCACCAATAAGCACCAAGCAGGTATTCGGCCTGTTGTTCCTGGGTTACGGCGTACCAACTATACTCAGGATGAACGGGGTCCGTTGTCCAACCCATTTCTAGAATCGAGATCTGTTTGTGCCCATCCCCTTCGGCCACCATGATAGCACGGATATCCTCAACGTGTCTGAAAGTTGCCCATCGATGCCCGCCCCATTCAGGCTTGTTGGCCGCCTCGTCGGGTGAGGCCTCAGGAGGTGCTGCATAACCCGGGGCATTGACACCTAACATGTCGAAGTAGTCGCCTGCCCCCGCTTCATACATTCCCTTCAAAAACTCGTCATCGGGCATAGCGATAGGTAGTCCGGTGCCTGTTGGTGCAAGCCCGGCAGATATCACTATTGCATCAGGATCTCCCCGTTTGATACCCTCATAGCATGTCGCAAGCAAGCGTGTGTACTCAGCCGGATTGGGCGGCTTGCCCCCCCACTCGCGGGTAAGATTGGGTTCATTCCAGATCTGGTAAGCCTTTATGCGGCCCCGGTAGCGTTCAGCGACGGCAAAACAATAATTACCAAAGTCCTGATAGTCGGCAGGAGGGCCATTTTCCTCGGCGCCGTCCTCCCGTGCCCAGTAAGGCTCCCGATCCAGACGTGCCAGCAAGAACAGACCATATTTCTCCGCCTGTTCAACCACGCGATCGGCGTTTCTCCAATCAAAAGACCCCTCGGCGAATCCCTCAATATCCCGCCAGGAAAACATCTGCTTTACCCAGTAGAAATGAAGTCCCTCACGAATAGCATATAGATCGCGCTCGGCAATAGCGGCATCCCACCATAGGAAGGCATGCATAGCGGGCGCGGGTGATGGTACAAGCTGTATAACTTCCGACTCTGGGGCAGGAGTAGGGGGAAGGGGAGTGGTGGATAGGGTTTCATCAAGATCTGACAGCTGAATCACCAGCACAACGAGAACAACGAACAGCAGCAAAACAGCCACTTGACACCAGTTTCGACCAATAAGCTTATTTGACATTAATAATTTGACTCCAAAACAAGTGTATATGCATCACCGATCCCTCGGGATCAGGACGTACTGTTTCCCGTCATCACGACGAGACAGTCATGGTAGTTTAGGCATATCTTGTACAGATTGAAAAGCAGGGCGTGGTGAGCCGTTCGCCAGCAAAATGCTGAACAGCACATCGGGAGACTGCGCCAAACCGCCCTTGCCGACAGCATGATCCAGATTGAAGAGGATGCCCAATTGCACAAATCCTCCATCGTGCATACTCTGAAAGGCTCGTACTATGTACTCACCCTGCAATTGTGGAGTGTTGTCGTAAGCAAACTCGAATCCTGAAGGCGGATCGCCTATGCCCTCGGCAGAAGCCCAACCAAACTCAGTTACGCATAGCGGGGTATCACGCTCAACGGCTACTATCATGCTGTGGTAGCCATTGAGGGTCGAATAAAAGGACCAACTGTGATGTGGATTGGCCGGGTTGGTTGCGTCATAAGGGCCGACAAAGCGTGTATCAGCGGGCAATTCGCCAAAGAAGGCATCTTCGGAAGAGATGGTGGGAGGAAGGTTGAACCCAATGTGCTTCATGCCCACACAATCAATGTGATCCAACAGCCCGGCGGCGAGCATCTCCCGCATATACCGAAAATCATCTACGACCGTAACCCCATCATCCCGTCCTGTGGGCATCAATGCCCCGCTGATCACCATCAGCCCCGGATCAAACTGTCGGATGGCCTGTGAAGAGGGAATCAGCAAATCCATATAGCCGGAAGGGTTTAAGCCGCCGGCAGTGTACCACTCATCGCCCAGGTTCTGTTCATCCCAGATCGCGATGGCATGAATGGCGCCTCGATAGCGCTGCATGATTTGCAGTAGAAAGGCGGCATACCTTTGAGGATCGTCCGGCGGTCCATTTTTGCCCGCCGTCGTAACCGAGCGTGTCCAGGTCGGGGCCGAGACTACCTTGAGCAGCACCTTCAGATCATGCGCCGATGCCGCGACTATCACGGTGTCTAAATCGACCCACTCAACCGAGCCGGGCTCCGGCTCCATCTCGGCCCAATCCACTCGATATGCGATCCAACCCAGTCCTAATTCCTGCACCTTATCCAGAGAGAATTCAACCCCCGCTTGCTGGGGATGAATTTCGATACCGTATCCAAAGGTGAGATCCCCAGCCAAGGAGGGTTGAGCCGAAGCTCCAGGAGATGCATCAAGTGTGGCAGATGGTAATGTCTGATCGCCCAACAGCGTTTCTTGTTCGCCGCCGGGCACAACTGAAGCCTGGGGAGACGGACGGGCAGCAAGAAGAGGGCCTTGGCCGGCTCGCAGCCCCCAGCCCATCCCTAACACAATACACAGGCTGACCAGAGCCACAATGCCCGCCCAGGCTATCGCCAAGCCGCGTAACAGTTGCGGCTGAACCTGCCCCTGGCCGGAATCACTCATCGTTTCCGGCCTCTTAATTGCCCATCATCACAGCTTGCAAAGCATTACAGGCCGGGCAGGTACCGTCGGGCCGGAGAATAGCGAACCCAGCCTGGGGATCATCGTCCCAAGTCTCTGAATCAACATTCCAGACAATCACCAGGCGCACATAGCCTGAGGCTCGCGCCATGGTGACACCCTCGGCCAGCCAGCTAGCCTGGTTGTCTACCGTCGTGCCGCTTCCCCAGCCAAACCCTTCTGGCAGCTCACCGTAACCTTCCGGCGAAAGATAGCCAAATTCGGTCAGGCAAACAGGCAAGGAGGGAAAGACATTATGATAGACATCGATAGTTGGTTGATAATACCAGCTATAATGATTGTCCCCGCTGTCATAGGCATGGCCAGAAGTAGCAGACGGTGGGGTTGTTCCGCCGTTGTGATGCACACCAACGCAATCAGCATAGTTGGCCGCGCCGGCATCGGCCATTCCCTGGGCATAGCGGGCATCGCTCCAAATGTTAGTGCCGTCGTCCAACCCGGTTGGAGACAATGCGCCTATGATCACCATCGTGTTGGGACTGGCGGCTTTGATCGCATTATAAGCTGGGATCAACATATTGTTCACATAGCTGACAGGATCGATCTCCCCGGCAGGCCACTCGCGATCGAGGTTCATCTCGTTCCAGACCTCGATAGCATCCGGCTGAGAAGAAGCAACTGCCGTTAGATAAGTAATGTAGCTCTCATAATCAATAGTAGTTTGTGGCCATGGCTGGCCGGGGATGCTCAAGAGTATCTTAAATCCGGCCTGATGAGCCTTCTCTATGTGCGCTGTAGCCAGGCCCGGATCCGAAGAGGGGTCCCATTTGATCTGGTACTTTACCCAGCTCATACCGATATTGTGCATCAAATCGGGGTGGGCAATTGGCGCTACGAAAGTCTGTCCTCCCAAGGCAAACGTACCATCGTCTACCGGCATCCAGACAGTCGGCGTAATCCCGGGTTCCAAGGTGGGAAGTGCCTGCGCAACAGGCTGTGTCGGCATAGGCGTGTTCTGCTGAGAGGTCTCGGCATTGTCACGGTTACTGAGAAGCGCCAGCGCACCGACAAAGGTACACACGCCACCTATCAGCACTATCGCCATCCAACCTAAGGCCAGCCATCGAAGTGTATCAGGGGTGATTTTTTCTAATTTCATCATTAAACACCATCGGCGCAGGTATCCAGTCTGAACAGCCGGGGGCAGCGCCGCCTCCTTTTAATCAATGGGAAGATCTTGACCATTACCCTATCCTCTACCAGTTCTCCATGAGTCGGTAGAGGATGGGCAAGGATCGGATAGAGCTCCGAAGTCCACAAAAGCTGAGGATTTCTCCCCAGCCCACATCTATCAAGGCATTACACCGGCAAGCGCATCACAGGCCGGGCAGCCTCCTCCTGGACGGAGTATGGCATAGCCGGCCTGCGGGTCAGCAGGCTCCCAGACGGTGAAATCGACATTGAACACGATCATCAAACGGACCTGACCATTTTGAGATGCCAATACTGCCGACTCGGCCAGCCACTGAGCTTGCTGCGCGACAGTGATACCCTGTCCCCACCAAAAGTTACCTGGCAGTGTACCATACCCTTCCGGCGATACATAGCCCAGCTCAGTGTAACAGAGCGGCTTGCCAAAGGTGCTGTAGTACAGGTTAGTCGTGCCGGAATAGTACCAGGTGTAGTGGTGGTCACCGCCGTCAGCAGGGTGACCGGTTGTAGCCGAGGGCGACGTGGCACCCGAATTGAAGTGTATGCCGATACAGTCGGCATAGCTGCCGCCGCCCGCATCTCGCATCTCGGCGATGTACGCCCAGTCGTCACAGCCCGTGGGAGTGCAGCCGCCAAAGAAGCCCGTCGGCGCCGGCGCGCCGGAGATGACCAGGACGTTGGGATTGACGGCCTTGATAGCCTCATAGGCCGGTTTCAGCATGTTGTTG
>JAFGMS010000332.1 GCA_016927375.1 Anaerolineae bacterium | reverse complement strand
CCAGTCGAGAAGTGCAACGCAAAGTACTTTATACAGTTGGGAAGATTGCCTTAATCTGGCGATGAACTTATGCCCAACTGTACTAGAAGGATAGCAGCATGACGACACATTCGGTGAAAGGCTTCAAAGCATCAGGTGCGCATGGCGGTCTGAAGCCGGAGAATAAGCTCGATGTTGCGCTTGTTGTCGGCGATCAACCTTGCCGGGCGGCAGGCGTGTTCACGACCAACAAGGTCAAAGCCGCGCCGGTGCTCTATGATCAGGCTATCCTCGCCGGTCCCTCGACGCGTATACGGGCCGTTGTCATTAATGCAGGCTGTGCCAATGCATGCACAGGTGAGCAAGGCATAGCGAATGTCAGGCTGACGGCAGAGCACACCGCCCGTCGATTAGGCTGCGAGCCCGATGAGGTCTTGATGCTCTCGACCGGGGTGATTGGTGTGCAGCTGCCCATGGAAACCCTGCCAAAGGGCATCGATGCAGCTGTGAAAGCCCTCGATGCACAGGGATGGGAGGACGCCGCCGCGGCCATTATGACCACCGATACCCGCCCTAAGATCGCCAGCCTCACAACTGAGGCCGGCTACACGCTTACCGGCATCGCTAAAGGTGCCGGCATGATCGCCCCCAACATGGCCACCTTGCTGTCGATCATCACCACCGATGCCGATGTGCCGGGCGCGGCACTCAACGATGCGCTCCAGGCCGCTGTACAAAAAAGCTTCAACCGGATCGTGGTGGATGGCGACATGAGCACCAACGACACGCTGCTGCTGCTGGCCAACGGCGCTTCAGGGATACCGGTCGATGCGGACGATCCCGCTTTCCAGGCCGCTCTAGAGAACGTCTGCATCCGGCTGGCTCAGGCCATCGTCCGGGATGGGGAAGGCGCCACCAAGTTCGTCACCATCGAGGTCACCGGTGCCCCTACCCCGGCAGATGCTCATGCCATCGCCCAGAGCATTGCCCGATCACCGTTATGCAAGACCGCCTTCTTTGGCGCCGACCCCAATTGGGGTCGTATTTTATGCGCAGCAGGCTACTCCGGCATCGACATTCGGCCGGACAGCCTGAGCTTGTGGCTGCTCGACGCAGATGGTACCCCCACCACACACCTGGTCGAAGATGGGCAGCCCCGTGATTACAACGAGCAGGCCGCCATCGCCCTGATGCGCCAGACGGACTGGGGCTTCCGCCTCGATCTGGGAATGGGAGACGAGAGCGCCACCGTGTGGACCTGCGACCTGAGTTACGAGTACGTCACCATCAACGGGCACTATAGGACTTAAAAAGTTCACAGTTCACAGATCAAAAACATCAGCGGAGGCAGATGTGCAGGATTTCAAGAAGCTGGCATTCTGGCAGAAAAGCTATCAGCTCGCGCTGGATGTTTACCGCTTTTGTCAGCAGTTCCCGGAAGAAGAGATATATGGTCTGACCAGCCAGGCCAAACGTGCTGCTGTGTCAGTGCCGGCCAACATAGCAGAAGGTTCCGGGAAGTCAAGCAGACTGAATTTGCCCGCTTCTTGGACATTGCAATGGGCTCTTTGAGTGAGCTGGAATGCTATCTTGAGCTCAGCCACGATCTGAACTATCTATCAGATGAAGACTACACCGTGTACCTGGATAGACTTATCGAGGTCAGGAGAATGCTTGCTGCCTTCATCCAGACAGTCCGGAACAAACGCTGAATAGCATCCTGCCACCATACCGTAACCTACAAATGATGGACGATGCACAGCTCTGTAGACTATGAACTGTAAACTGTAAACTAACAACTTCGGAGGAGAAACATCATGACAGGACAGCAGCAGACGGTAAAGAAGGTCGTACTCGCCTACTCGGGCGGGTTGGATACTTCGGTGATCGTCCCCTGGCTGATCGAGACCTATGGCTGCGAGGTCATTTGCTACACGGCCGATCTCGGTCAGGGCGTCGAGCTGGAGGGGCTCGAAGAGAAGGCAAAGCAAAGCGGGGCCGGCAAGATATTCATCGAGGACCTACGCGAGGAGTTCCTGACCGATTACGTTTTCCCGACCGTGCAGGCGGGCGCCATCTACGAGCGCAAATACCTGTTGGGCACTTCGTTCGCCCGGCCGCTGATCGCCAAGCGGCAGGTGGAGATCGCCGAGCAGGAAGGCGCCGATGCCCTGGCGCACGGCTGCACCGGCAAGGGCAATGACCAGGTGCGCTTCGAGGTCACGGCAATGGCACTCAACCCCAAGCTTAAAGTCATCTCCCCCTGGCGGGAATGGGATATCCGCAGCCGGGAAGATGCAATTGCCTATGCCCAGGCCCACAACATCCCCGTGAAACAGACCCGGAAATCGATCTACAGCCGCGACGCCAACATCTGGCACATCAGCCACGAGGGCGGCCTGCTCGAAGACCCCTGGCTGGATCCCGAGGAGTCCATGTACCAGTTCTCGACCAGCCCGGAGGACGCGCCCGACGAGCCTGAGACCATCGAATTGGCGTTCGAGGCCGGACTGCCGGTCGGGCTGAATGGCAGCAAGATAGGACCGGTCGACCTCATGCTGGCCCTCAACGAGATAGGCAGCAAACACGGCATCGGCCGGATCGACCTGGTGGAAAACCGTCTGGTTGGGATGAAGTCCCACGGCGTCTACGAGACACCCGGCGGCACCATCCTCTATACCGCCCACCAGGAGCTGGAGGGGATCTGCCTCGACAAGAACACGCTGCACTTCAAAGAGATGATCGCGCTGCGCTACGCAGAGCTGGTCTACGATGGCCTGTGGTTCTCTTCACTGCGAGAGGCGCTGGACGGCTTCGTGATGGTCACCCAGCGAAATGTGACCGGCAGCGTACGCATGAAGCTCTACAAGGGCAACGTGATCGTGCTGGGGCGCAAGTCGCCCTACAGCCTGTACCGGGAGGATTACGCCTCATTTGGCATGTCGGACGTCTACGATCAGCAGGATGCAGAGGGCTTCATCCAGCTGTGGGGCCTGCCGCTCAAAGTCGACGCCCTATTAAGCATCGAAGGAACCGGTAAGAGCCGCTTCCGCGCACCCGACTACTCGATCTTCAAGCGAGACTGAGATGGGAGTTGGAGGTTGGGGGTTGGGGGTTAGGGTTAACCTCAAGCCCACGCTCCAAACGGGAAAGAAAATGGGCTTGTGGGTCTGATCAGAACACCCGCGGGTTTGACCCGCACGTCCGCGGGTTTGACCCGTACGTCCGCGAGTTTGACCCGCACGTCCGCGGGTTTGATCCATACGTCCGCGAGTTTGACCCGCACGTCCGCGGGTTTGACTGGAACGCTCGCGGGTTTGACCCGCACGTCCGCGGGTTTGACCCGTACGTCCGCGGGTTTGACTGGAACGCTCGCGGGTTTGACCCGCACGTCCGCGGGTTTGACCGGAACGCTCGCGAGTTTGACCCGCACGTCCGCGAGTTTGACCGGAACGCTCGCGGGTTTGACCAGAGCGCCCGCGGGTTTGACCCGCACACTCACCAGTCAGGTTGGTATGGAAGACAATTACACTGCCGCTTGAGCCGTCAAAGATGTATCGATGATACATACACTCTGATTGGTTGGTGTCAAAAGGAGTGATGTGAATTTCTTGCTGACGAAGATACTGATCTCTATTCTCGTAGTGATCAGCCTCGCCGAGGTATCTAAACGGATAGATCCGGTTCTCGGTGGAATACTGAATGGGCTGCCATTGGGAACAGGCCTTACCGTCTATTTCATTGCCTATGAGAAAGGGGCGGAGTACATTCTTCCAGGCATTCCATGGGGTATTGTGGCTTTGGGAGGCTCTCTTTCATTTTGCCTGGCCTATTACACCGTAGGCAAAATCGCAAAGTCTCTTCACCGAGCGGCAGCAATTGCATTGGCATCACTCAGCGGCATCGGGGCTTTTGTGTTATTTGGGCTTGTTTTCAGACAATTGCCGCTCGATATGCTCACCGCTTCTTTATTGTTCATCTCATTTTACATAGCAAATCTCCTGGTGTTTGTATATAAGATCAGGATCGAAGTGGCAGTGGAAGGAAAGAAGTCGTCCTTTACCCAAATAATCTTCCGGGGAATTTTGGTGAGCGGCATCATTGTGACACTCACCACTCTCGGCGGGCTGTTGGGAAGTGAATGGGCTGCAATATTCAGCTCCTTTCCATCGACTTTGTTTGTCCTGCTGGTTGTCCTCCATTATGAGGAAGGAAGCAAAATGTATATCCCGGTGTTGTATGGGTTCTCGATGAGTATCTTCGTTCTATTCATATTCTATTGGGCCTGTGCCGCAACATTCCCGCTTCTCGATTTGAACATCTCTTTTTTGATCATCTATGGCGTGTCTATCATATTTCTCATCTTCTTCAATAAGATAGTTAGGGCTGTTCAACAAAAGGGCATGGTTCAGGCTCATCATTGATTTGGAAAACCATCAGCATGAGGGCAATACGAAGACAGCAGCGGCGAGTAATTGTGGCGTGGATTCCCGCTTTCGCGGGAATGACAGGATGGGTGAGGATGTACTCTACTGAATCTTATGAGAGCAAGAGACACATATAGAGCTTTAACTCATCACGCATCACTCATAACTGCTTTTAAGGAGAATGCCATGTCTTTATGGGGCGGGCGATTTCAGGACAAAATCGACGATCTGATGAAGCAGCTCAACGACAGCTTCCGGTTTGACCGGCGGTTGTATGCTGCCGACATTCGTGGCAGCGTTGCGTATGCCGGGGCACTGTCCGATACGGGCCTTTTGACAGACGAAGAGTGCCAATCGATCATCGATGGGCTGGAGCAGGTCAGACAGGAATTCAATGAGGGCAGCTTCCAAGAAGCCAATGACGAAGACATCCATACTGCTGTTGAGCGCCGGCTTACCGAGATCGTCGGCCCTGCTGCCGGGAAGCTGCACACCGGCCGCAGCCGCAACGACCAGGTAGCAACCGATCTGCGGCTGTGGCTGATAGAGCAGATCGGGATCGTACAGAGCGATCTGGCTGCCGTACAGGCCGCGCTGATCGACAAAGCAGAAGGTCACCTTGACCTGATTATGCCGGGGTATACACATCTCCAGCCGGCCCAGCCGGTGCTGTTTAGTCACTGGCTGATGAGCGTCTTCTGGGCCTTCGATCGCGACCAGGAACGGCTGGATGACTGCAAACGCCGGACGGCGGTCTGCCCGCTGGGGTCAGGCGCGCTGTCGGGAACCCCCTTCCCCATCGACCGTACTGCCCTGGCCGCCGAACTGGGCATGCCCGCCATCAGCCCCAACAGCATGGACGCGGTCAGCGACCGTGATTTCGTGGCCGAATTCCTGTTTGCGGCCTCGCTGATCGGCATACACATCAGCCGGCTGGCCGAGGATCTGATCATCATGAGTGGGCCGGGCCGCCGGTTTGTCACGCTCGGCGAGCAGTACACGACCGGGTCGAGCCTGATGCCGCAGAAGCGCAACCCCGACTCGCTGGAGCTGGTGCGCGGCAAGACCGGCCGAATACTCGGCGCGCTGGTCGGTCTGCTCACGGTGCTCAAAGGGCTGCCTTCCACATACAACAAGGATCTTCAGGAAGACAAAGAACCCCTGTTTGATACCGCCGATACCCTTGCGATGGTCCTGCCTGTCCTGGCCGGGGTGATCGGGTCGCTGGTGCCATCGCCCGATGCCATGCGCGGCGCTCTCGATATGGCCATGCTGGCCACCGATCTGGCTGATTACCTGGTCGATCGCGGCGTCCCGTTCCGAGAGGCGCATCACATCACCGGCCATCTGGTCCGGCGCGCAGAAGAGCAGGGCATTACTCTCGATCAGCTTCCCCTCGATGTACTACAAGCAGAGTCAGCCGTGTTCGATGCGGATGCAGCCGCTATCTTCGACTTCGAGCGGGCGGTATCTCGCCGCGCGGCTCCGGGCGGCACCGCCCCGGAAACGGCCCGAGAGCAGATCGCACAGGCACACAAGTGCCTGGTTGCACGGAACCGGGCGTGATCGGACCCCAATTTCCGAAGTCGGTTATCGCTTGAGACTTCGGAAGTCTACAAACATTACAAAATCTGTACACTTGCGCCCCTACATGCTTGCCACCCCATGCAGTAGGGTATAACCCCATTAGTCCCCACAACAGTCTATGCTATACTGACAACGTGAAGATATCATGAAAGAATCGTTGGGCCATAGATGTTCACTAGTTGACTCTGCAGAATGGCGTATGGCTGGAGAAGGATAGCATGCCTCCTAAAAAAGAAATTTATCCATCGGGCAGCGTTCTCCCCGACTTTGAAGAAATGGCACAACAGCTCCGGGAAACTCTGAAATCCCTGGAAGACCGTGCCGTCAGCCGCACTCGCGATCTCGAAATTGCTGCCCAGGTTTCACAGGAAGTCTCCAGGAATCTCGACCTGGATAAACTTTTGCCTCGCCTGGTTAACCTGACCAAGAGCAAGTTCAAGCTCTACCATGCTCATGTGTACCTCCTGAACGAAGAAGACGGGATGCTGATCATGGAGGCCGGAGCCGGCAAAGCGGGCAAGATAATGAAGAATAGCAAGCACAGCATCCCGCTAGATGCACCCAGAAGCCTGGTTGCCCGTGCCGCGCGCACCGGTGAGGCCGTGATTATCAATGAGGTCGCGAAGGAAGAAGGCTTTCTTCCGAACCCTCTCTTGCCTGACACCAAATCAGAGATGGCTGTGCCGATGGTAGCCGGAGAGAAAGTCATCGGCGTTCTAGATGTCCAATCCGATCAGATCAACCGTTTTGCCGAAGACGACGTACATGTGATGTCCACTCTTGCCGGACAGGTGGCCATCGCTGTCGAGAACGCGCGCGCATTCACCCAGGTTCGCAAAGCACAGACAGAGTCGGAAGTAACACTCAGCAGGCTCACACGGCAGAACCGTTTCTCAGCCGGCGTTTCCGAATTTGCAACAGCGCTGTTGAACCGAGGCGTCATGGGGCTCACCGATGCCATTGCATCGCTGGCTCAGGCTGTAGACGCCTCACGTGTTTACATCTTTGCCAACTTTACAGACACAGAGGAAAAGCTCGCAGCACGGCAAACCCACGAATGGGTGGCCAAGGAAATCAAGCCAGTAGGAGATCGGCTCTTGATTTATGATACCGCGCTTCCTCACTGGAAAGAGGAGCTACTTGATGGTAAGCCGGTTGCAGCTTTACGGTCAAAGGCTTCTACCCCCGAAATCGATATTATGGAGGAAAGCGACGCCCAGTCACTCCTGCTGATCCCGATCAGTGCTGGGGAAAAGCTCTCCGGTCTTGTCGGGTTTGATGACTGCACCCGGGAGCGTGTTTGGGAACAAGCTGAAATCGAGCTGCTCCAGACGGCCAGCACATCGATCGCCTATGCGCTGACCAGCGAACAGCTGCTGGAACAGACGCAATCTGCACTCAGCCGAGTCCAGACCCTCTATGACGCCAGCCTCGCGCTGCTGATGGCCCGGGACTATAAGGACCTGCTGGAGGCCTTTGCCAACTCAATCCTTTCCAGAGATCCATGCCGGGCTGATCTGTTCTACGTAACCAACAACGAGGCCGGTGACCCGGAGTGGGTTGAGCTGGTCGCCACTCTCCACCCCTTCATGGAAGGACAGATAGGCGGGCTGGAACTGGGACGCTACAATGTCAAAGACGCTCCAATGGCACGCCTGCTTACAGCCGACCAGGACCAGATCACGAATATTCCGGATGTGGCCGCCCTGCATCCACTGGTGAGCAAGCGATCCCGGCAGATGTACCTGGCGGCGGGTATCCGGTCCATCGCGGTCATACCACTGCTATCGAGCAAGAAACAGTGGATTGGCATCGCGACATTCAGCTGGCCGGAACAGCACCAGCTGAATTCAGAAGATATTGAGCTCTACAGAGTGCTTGCCCCTGAGCTGGCCACCGCGCTCGAAAACCGGCAGCTGGTCGCGCAAACCAGAGAGCAAGCCCAAATGCTCCGTTCCATCATCGATGCCAGCCCTGACTGGATCTTCGCCAAAGATAAAGACTACCGTTACATGGTTGTCAATAATGCGTTCGCCGAAGCCTACGGCAAAAGGTCTCCGGCAGAGATGATCGGCAAAGACGACCACACGCTTGGCATCCCATCACATCTGATCGAGGGCGATCCGGAGAAAGACATCAGAAGCTCACGGGCTGACGAGCAGGCAGTACTGGAAAAGGGTGAGACAATCTTCACCCACCAGGATACAGTCAGCTATCCTGACGGCACAACACACATTCTTGAAACCACCAGGATGCCACTCAAGGATGTTGAAGGTAATGTAATCGGCATCTTGGGCATGGCCCACGACGTGACCCAACAGGCTGCAGCACGCAGGCGACAAGGGGCTGCTTACGAGCTGGCTCAGCGCCTAGCAACCGTGCTTGAGCCGGACGAGCTTCTGAGAGAGACGGTCAACCGTACCGCAGCAACTTTCAATTACTACCATGCTCACATTTACCTTTACGATCCAGCAGAACAGACGCTTGTGGTTCGTGAAGGTCTGGGTGACGTGGGAGACATCTTGAAAGAACAGGGGCACAGCATTTCCCTGTATGCTGAACGCAGCCTGGTTGCCGAAGCTGCCCGAACACTCAAACCGATTGTTGTACAAAATGTCACCGAAAATCCACATCACTTACCTAACCCTCTGCTGCCGGACACACTCTCTGAGGTTGCGGTGCCGCTTTTCATAGGTGAGGAAATGTTGGGTGTCTTTGACGTACAGCATAACGCGGTCGGCCGCTTTGACGAAGATGAGATTGTCACACTGCAGATCATCGCCAACCAGCTTTCTGTGGCACTCTCAAACGCTCGCCTCTTCGAGGATGCCCAGCTGTTTGCCAATGAAATGGCCACCGTTGCGGAGATCGGCACAGAGGCCAGCACGAACCTCAACCTGACCCAGCTCCTTGAGAATGTCTGCAACCTGGGCAAAGAACGGCTGGATCTGTACCACATTCATATCTACCTGCTCGACCCAGAACAGCGCGATCTCAGACTTGCAGCAGGGGCAGGTGCAGCCGGACAGCTCATGGTTGAGGGAGGACATGCCATCCCCCTGACCTACGAGCACAGCCTGGTAGCACGAGCGGCGCGTTCCGGAGAGCCCACCATCGTCAATGATGTCACACTCGAACCGCATTTCTTGCCCAACCCTTTGCTCCCTGAGACCAGGTCAGAGATGACCATCCCTATCACGTTGGGCATGGAAATCATCGGTGTGCTTGATGTTCAGGACAACAAGGCGAATCGTTTCACCGAGACGGACAAGAATATCCATCTGACGCTTGCCAACCAGATTGCGGTTGCTATCTCGAATGCCCGGCTGTTCGAAGAGACCCAGCGGGCTCTGAATGATATCGAGACACTGTACATGGGCAGCAGCAAGCTCGTCCGCGCATCAGCCCTGGATGAGGTACTGCAGGCAATTGTATCATCGAGCGGACTATATCAATTCGAGCGTACAACGATCAACTTCTTCGACACGCTTTGGACAGAAGAGGAAAAACCAACCACACTCTCGGTTGTTGCCGTATGGGAACAAGACGAAGCAGCAACTCATGTACCTGTCGGAAGTGTTTATCCACTAGATCAGCACCCTGTCTTCAAGCTTTGTGAGCAACACAATTCACTTACTTTTGAAGATGTATCGACAGATGAACGCGTTGATGAGAACACTCAGGATCTCTTCTGTGAAAAACACAAAATACGCGGCCTGCTCATCTTCCCGATCATGTCCGGTGACGCTCTATTGGGTGTACTGATGGGTGAGTCCAGAGAACCGTTAGCTGCCAGAGAGGATATGATTCGCCAGATCCAGGTACTCACTGAGCAAGCCTCCGCAGTCATTCTCAATATCCGCTTATTGGAGGAAGCGCAGGCTACCGCCGAGCAGCTGCGCGAGCTTGATACGCTCAAGAGTGAATTCCTGGCAAGCATGAGCCATGAATTGAGAACGCCTCTAAATTCAATCATCGGCTATTCCGAGCTGATGATCGACGGCATCGGCGAAGAGCTCGATGAGATGTCGCGCGAGGACCTCAAGAGCATCCACTCCAGTGGCCAGTACCTGCTGGCTCTGATCAATGACATCCTCGATCTGGCCAAGATCGAAGCGGGACGGCTGGAGCTTAACAAGAGCAAGGTAGACTTCAAGAGCCTGGCTCCGGAGATCCTGGAGGCCTCACGTGTCTTATTGCAAGAAAAGCCTGATCTCAAGCTTAAGATGGACATCCCCGAAGACCTTCCCTATCTAGACGCGGATCCCTTGCGGCTACGCCAGGTGGTATGGAACTTGATCAGCAACGCGATCAAGTTCACATCAGAAGGTCATATTCGTCTGTTTTGCCGGCAGGAAAAGGATCACGTTCTCATCGGTGTCGAAGATACAGGCACGGGCATTCCACCGGAACACCATGAAACCATCTTTGACCGGTTCCGCCAGGTGGATGGATCATCCACCCGCAAAGCAGGTGGCAGCGGCCTGGGCCTGGCCATCACTCGCCAGCTGGTATGGCTGCATGGCGGTGATATGTGGTTGGAGAGTGAGGTTGGCAAAGGCAGCACGTTCATCTTGAAGCTCCCTCTGGAAGCTGAACCGAAGACATCCGATGATGCTGAACAACAAAGCATAGACGCAAAAAAGACTGACAGCGCCAAAGCTGAGCAGACGCTGGAAACCCAACCAACTGAAGCTGTGGGAGATTGACCGTCATGGCTAACATCTTGATCATCGAAGACGACCCGAACAGCATCAAAATCCTGACTCGCGTATTGGAACGCGCAGGACATGATGTCATGTTCGCTACGGAGGGCCTGAGCGGTGTAAAGGTTATCAACGAGCAAAAAGTTGATCTGATCTTGCTCGATATGGGCCTCCCCGATTTGGGAGGGCACACTGTTGCTGCGTTGATCAAGCGTATCCCCGGCAGTGTGCCTATCATTGCTGTGACTGCCAGCACCGATCCTGCGGTTGAGCGCCGTGCTTTGAGTTATGGTTGTGCCAGTTACATCACCAAGCCGATCAACACACGCACATTTGTGGATCAAATTACACCCTATCTCAATAATGCTGCAGAAACCAGTAAGACACAGATAACCAAACCAGATTCAACAGCCAAACCGGAATGCTAAATTTTATTGTCTAGGAGGGGCTGCCTCATCAGTCTAAGGAATTATGTCAAAAATACTTTATGTTGAAGACAACTTTCAGAACTTTCGGTTGGTCATGCGTATGCTGATGCTAGAAAAACAGAAGCATGAGCTCGTTCAAGCAGCAACCGGCACAGATGGTCTGCGTATGGCAGCCGATCTCAAGCCCGATCTGATCTTGATGGACATCAACTTGCCGGACATCGACGGGGTTGAGTGCACGCGCCGCATCAAGGAAGACCCTCAACTTAAAAATATCCCTATCGTGGCACTAACAGCCAATGCAATGGTCGGAGATAGGGAGCATTATCTGGCAGCGGGCTGCGATGGTTACTTGCGCAAGCCCCTCAATCGAGCCGACCTGCAAAAAGTTCTTTCCGACTTTCTTAATGGAAATGGCAACGGAAATGGGAAGGCACCTGTACAACGTGTGGCCACAGGCCAACTCAGGTTGGCCAGTGAAGCTTAGCCGAGAAGAGCGCTATGCATAAGACACCAACGATTCTGCTGATCGAGGATAATCCCAACAATGCCCGCATTATGAGCCGCGTGCTGGAGCAACACGAGTACACCATCCTGCACGCAGAAGATGGCGAGACCGGCCTCGGAATGGCACTGGCAGAACACCCCGATCTAATCCTGCTCGATCTGGGACTGCCTGATGTCGATGGCCAGACCGTGGCTGCCTGGCTGAAACAAAACGAGGTGCTGCGCCATGTTCCATTGGTGGTCGTCACTGCCTGGCCTTCGGAGACTGCAGGTCAGATGGTTGCTGCCTACGGCTGTCAAGGGTATATTCCTAAGCCCATTGATACACGCCAGTTTCCTGATCAGATTGCTGCCTTCCTAACCTCAGCGTAGTGAGATCTGCGCGCCGCAAGAGGAGAAATATCCTGTGAAACTGGTGCCTGCCAGTCAGTTTACAATCCAAGAATTGACCGCAGCCTATAATCAAACCCGCGTTGACTACCTGGTCCCTATGCCCATGACAGCGCGTCGTCTGGGCGAGTACATCGCCGACTATGATGTCCGGCTGGATGCTTCAGTAGTAGCAATGGAGAAGACACGCATCCTGGGTCTGTGTATGCTCGGCCTGCGCGGGCGGAATGGTTGGCTGACACGTCTGGGCGTACTGCCGCACTCCCGGCGGCGCGGCACAGGCAGCGCCATGGTGGAGTATTGCATCCAACAGGCCGTCCAGCGGCGGGCAAAAACCATCTACCTGGAGGTCATCGTCGGCAATGCGCCCGCTCTGGAACTCTTTCTGAATTATGGTTTCCAGGAAACACATCGATTGGTTGTGCTGCGCCGGCCACCCGCTCCCCCTACCCCCCGGAAGAAAAATGGTCAACCCGAACTCAAAATGACATGGCTAAGTCAAGAGCAAACGCTTGCCCACGCAAGAAACCGAACAGAACCTCAAGCATGGCTCAATCAGGTAGAAACATTCATTAACTCCGGCACGCTCAAAGCATTGGAGCTCGTCGATCCCGAGGCAGAGCTCAGCGGCTGGGTCAGTTATGAACAAGCCCCCCTCCAACTCAAGCGCGTCCTAGTCACACTGGAGGACAACGCACACAACAGCATGGCCGGTGACCTGCTCTACCATCTACATACACATTTTTCAACCTTGGATACCCTCGTTGAAAACCTCCCGACCGATGCGCCCTATCTGGATGCCTACTATGCCAATGGGTACGTCGATGCCTTTTCCCGGATCGAGATGAAGCTGGAGCTCAACTCAAAAAAAACAACCAAGGCTGCCACTGACCAGGCACGCACAGCACAATCAGCAGACCAAACTCAATAACACAGGAAACATGTGTCAATGCGCCGGTGGCAGATCGAGGAGAAACTCAGCCTTTTCCCTCTGGCTTTGAAAGTTCTGGCAGCCGTCTTCCGGAGAACAGATATCGTTGAGGAGAAGCTCTCGTTTGGAAAGCACCGGCAGCAGTATGCCTTGCTGTTCCATCCTGCTACTTCCGCGCCAAAGAGAGATATGCTGATCTACTTCCTGCACGGCGGCGGCTGGCGGAGCGGCGATCCCTGGAGCTTCCATTTCATCGGACAGTTCTTCGCCCGGCTCGGCTATCCGACAGTGTTGGGCGGCTATCGTCTGGTTCCCGCCTTTCGATTCCCCACCCAGCTGGAGGACGCCTATGCCGGGCTAAAGGCCGGCTTACAGGCGGCAGCCGAGCAGGGTCTTCCCGCAGATAGAGTCCTGCTGGCCGGGCAATCAGCCGGAGCCCAGCTGGCCGCCCTGATGGCCTATAACCGGAATGAGCTTGCCCAACGCCAGCTGAGCCAGGCGACGATGGCCGGCCTTTTGCTCATCAGCGGGCCGCTGGCTCTCAGCCTCTGCAGGGATTTGGAGCTCCTTCAAGATTACCTCGCCACGCCACAAAGTTGGCAGCTTGCCGACCCGATCCGCTTCGTACAGGGAGATGAGAATATCCCTGTTCTGTGCATTCACGGCGGTCGCGACCCCCTCATCGATGTACAGAATGCGTTCTCGTTTACCGAGAAGGTCAATGCCGGTAGAGAGAATCTGGCCAGGGTACACATCGTGAAGGATGGCCACCACTCCGATCTGACCACGCTGTTCTTGGATCGAACAGCAGCAGCCAAGACAATGCTTTCATGGCTCGACAGTTGCTGGCAGCAGTCTCTGCCTCGCTAAGGAATGGCGATTAAATATACTTGCAACGGTCACAAATGCACATTTTTCTTTCACCGCAGAGCTCGCAGAGCGCACAGAGAAAATCTAAAAATCTCTGCGTTCTCCGCGGGCTCGGCGGTGAGTTGAAAAGTGTCATTTATGCCCGCGCACAGTATAACTTGCCCCTAAGAGCCTGCAATCAGGATTATGGATGAGCAAGTTAATAAATTCTCATTCCTAAATCTCCAGGCGCTCAAATTGTGGCAAGTAGTCTTTGTTCTGCTTGAACATCTCGTTCACCATTTGCTTGATCTCCGCCATAGAGAGCACAGCAGCCGTCAGCGGATCGTACAAGACGGCCTGGAAGACCAAACGAGGATCACCGGTCAGGGCCGCCTCGACGGTCATCTCTTCCAGCATGACACTGGTGTGGTTGAGAGCCACGCACTGAGGCGGCAGCTCGCCTACATGGACGGAATGAAAGCCACCTTTATCCACAAAAACTGGTACTTCCACACAGACGTCATCCGGCAGGTTGGTGATCAGGCCGGTATTGGGCATGTTGCCGTTGAAGCTGAACGGCTCCCCACCCCGCAGGGCATTGATGATGTAGGCAGCATATTCGTGGCCACGCTCCAGGCTGATGGGCGTCTCTTCAGCAAACCACTTCTTGGCCTCATCCCGCCAGGTATTCTCGGCCTTGAGATACTCGTTCAGGATATAACCATACTCACCAGGGTTCCAGCCGGTGCCTGGCAAGCAGTACTTCTCGATGAGGTCAGGGCGCTTGCGGAACCAGGCGTTGTATTCCGAGTTGTGCCCGCTGGACTCGGTGACGTAGTAATCCAGGTGAAGGAACATCTCGTTGCGAACGATCTCTTCGTTATAGATCTCCGGCCGGGTGGTGATTGCCTCGCAGATCAAAGGGTAAGCATCCTGCCCCTTCCAGTGGTACTTGAGATACCAGGCCTGATGATTAATACCGGCGCATGTGTAAGTAATCTCTTCAAAAGGCGCGCCGATCCAACCGGCCAGCATTGCGGCTGTTCCCTGCACGCTGTGACATAAACCGGTGACGGGAATGAAGGTGCTGCGCTGCATCGCACGGCACAGCATAGCCATGGGATTGGTGTAGTTCAGCAGCACGGCAGATGGACAGTAACGTTCCATATCTTTGACAATGTCCAACATGACTGGAACGGTCCGCAAGGCACGAAAGATGCCCGATGGGCCGCGGGTATCGCCAACGTTGATATCCACGCCGTACTTCTTCGGGATTTCGATATCGTGCCGCCAGACATCTACACCACCCGCCAGGATAGTGCACAGCGCCACATCGGCGCCCCTGAGGGCCTCAGCACGGTCCGGCGTCGCCTCGACTTTGGCCGGATAGTTGCCTAAGTCGATGATGCGCTGCACCGCCTTTTGGGCAAACTCTAGTCTTTCTGGGTCAATGTCCATCAGGGTCAGTGTGGCGTCCCGCAAAAGGGGAAAGGTGAGAATATCACGAGCCAACGTACGGGTGAAACCCAGACTGCCTGCGCCAATAAAGGTGATCTTGATCATAAGTGGTACCTTGTTGTGATAGAGTGAAGATTCCAAACCCCGTCTTGCTGAGAGCATGGACGAGTATACCATAGGTCGTTCACTTAAATCGACATAACAAGCACCAACTGTCGTGGTATTTTCGAGAGCGGCCACAAGTAATGGGAAGGTTCATCGATCTACTGCGTTTGTCTCGACGACCGCTTACTTCCCGTTCCAGGCCACCGTGCACAGCTTGACCATCGAGACGATGGAGCCGGAGCAGTGAAAAGAAAGGGTAAAAGGTAATGAGGGGCAGGAACCGGTGCTTTGGCAGCAGCGAGGTAATACCAAGGCCGGTGATGGAGGTGGTCAGGGAGAAGAATTTATGCGGGACTCAAGGAGGATGCAAGGAGGACGAAGGGACATGAGCCCCAAGAGCAAAGCCGATTGCTATTGACCTTACTCCAAAAGCGTTATAGAATTGTTGTATACGCAACAATTCGTAGCGCAACTGTTACTATCGCAACTGTTGTGTCGGGTCGAGGGCCATTCATTTATCTAAGCACAACTCAACTCTACAATTTCGGGAACGTAGAATGGGCGCATCTGTGCTGCTCAAGCGTTATCATCCATCATAGCCACTCCTCCCTGACAACATAATCACTATAGTGTCCGCTCTATCTGCTCATGTTCGTCTAGGCATCCGCAAGGAGGTGCAGTATGCAAGTGACACGTCATCTCAAGTCTGTCGCTATTGGGACCGGCTTCCTTATTGTCTTGATCGGAGCGTTCCTCATTCCACGAGCCTACGCACAGGAAACGCCCACCCCGACCAGTGTGACCATCGTTGGGGATTTGCAGTCAGAGCTAGGCTGTGCCGACGACTGGGATCCTACGTGCACAGAAACCTATCTAACTTACAATAGCGACGACGAAGTATGGCAGGGCACCTGGGATATTCCAGCAGGAAGCTGGGAATACAAGGCGGCCCTCAACGACAGCTGGGACGAGAATTACGGAGCGAACGCGGTCCGAGATGGCGCGAACATCGGCCTGAGCCTGGCTGCTTCTACCCCGGTCAAGTTCTATTACGATCACAGCTCACACTGGGTCACTTCGAGCGCCAACACGGTGATCGCCGTCGCGCCTGGAAGCTTCCAGGACGAGCTTGGCTGCGCCGGCGACTGGGATCCCGGCTGCCTGAGATCGTGGCTGCAGGACATCGATGGCGATGGGACTTATACCCTTGCCACCAGTGAGATCCCCGCAGGCAGCTACGAGGCCAAAGTAGCGATCAACGAGAGCTGGGACGAAAACTACGGGCAGAACGGAGAGGCAGGCGGAGCGAACATCGCCTTCAGCGTCCCGGCTGATGGGGCTGATGTACTGTTCTCCTACGACGCTGCCACTCACATCTTGACCATTTCCAGCGGCGGCGCGACACATGACAATAACGTCCAGTGGAACGAGCTGGGGCACAACAGCCGCGACCCGCTGTACCGCAACCCGGGCGGCCCGGTGCCTACCGGAACGCCGGTCACGCTGCGCCTGCGGGCTGCCAGCGGTGACCTGACGGCCGCCAGGGTGCGGGTGTGGAACGACCGGCTCGACTCGCAGTCGCTGCTGCCGATGACCCTGGCTGCTGATGATGGCGAGTACGAATGGTGGGAGGCCACGCTCCCGGCCAGCGCCGACCCGACCATTTACTGGTACCGCTTCATCGCCATCGACGGCACCGACACCGACTACTACGAAGACGATGCGGCGCGCACCGGCGGCTGGGGCGAGACCCTTGATGACACCCAGGACCGCAGCTGGCAGCTAAGTGTGTATGACCCCACTTTCCAATCGCCGGACTGGGTGAAGAATGGGGTGGTGTACCAAATCTTCGCGGATCGCTTCCGGGATGCCGACAACGGCAATAATACGGCCGCAGGCACATTCTTCTACGATGAGGCTGGGGGGACGATCGTACGCTCGGGGGGCAGCGACTGGAACACACCCATCTGCGACCCCCGCGCCCCGTCAGGCTGCTTCAACGACTACAGCAACAACTTCTACGGCGGCGACCTCCAGGGCATCATCGACCAGCTTGACTACCTCGATGCGCTGGGTGTGACGGTCATCTACCTCAACCCTATCTTCGAGTCACCATCCAATCACAAGTACGATACGACCAACTACAGCCTGATCGACGACAACTTCGGCTCGCTGGCGACTTTCCAGACACTGGCAGACGAAGCCCATGTACGCGGGATGCGTCTCATCCTGGACGGCGTGTTCAACCATACCTCATCAGACAGCATCTACTTCGACCGCTACGGGAGGTATCCGTCGCTGGGGGCGTGCGAGAGCGTAGACAGTCCCTACCGCGGCTGGTACTACTTCTCCGGGACCGGCCCTTGCGATGGGCAAGACTACGAGTCGTGGTTTGGCTACGACAGCCTGCCCAAGCTCCAGGCCAACAGCGCGGAAGTCCGCGCTCTGATCTGGTCCGACGGCCTGAGCTCCATCGCTCCTTACTGGATGCAGTGGGCTGATGGCTGGCGACTGGACGTGGGCGGTGATGTCGACCCCGGCACAACTAACGACCCGACCAACGATTACTGGGAAGGCTTCCGCTCGGCGCTTCACGCGGTCAAGCCCGAGGCATACATCGTGGGCGAGGAATGGGGGAACGCCTCAGCCTGGACGCTGGGCACCGAGTGGGACGCCACGATGAACTATCAGCTCAGCTCAGCCGTGCTCGGCTTCTGGCGCGATACTGAGTTCGTGGACAACGACCACAACACGGGCAGCTCGGCAGGTCCGCTCACACCACTGACACCCAGCCAGCTCGATGAGCGGCTGCATAACCTCCAGGAGCGCTACCCACCCGAGGCCTTCTACGCCATGATGAACCTGCTGGGCAGCCACGACACCAATCGTGCGTTGTTCATGCTGGATGAGAACACGGGCAGCAACAACCGCGCACTCTACGAAGATCCCGACTACGACTGGAGCGACGCCATGACCCGGCTGAAGGGCGTGGTGCTGCTGCAGATGACCCTGCCCGGCGCGCCGACCATCTACTACGGCGATGAGATCGGGCTGGTGGCGCCGCCCACCTACGACGGCTCGACCTGGCAGGATGACCCCTACAACCGCATCCCCTACCCCTGGCCCGATGCCGGTGGGACGCCCTACTACACCCACCTCCGGACCGAGGCCGGTCAGGAACAGCTGCGTGACATCTACTCACTACTGGCCAATACGCGCAATGCGCATCCGGCGCTGAGGACAGGCAGCTTCGATACGCTGCTGGTGGATGATGCCAGCAACCTCTATGCCTACGGCCGCCTGATGTCTGACTACTCGGATGCTGCTGTGGTGATCGTCAACCGGGCAGGCAGCGCCCAGAGCGTCACAGTGAGCGTCGACGGCTATTTGCCGGAGGGCGCGCAGTTTGGGGATGCCCTCAACGGCGGCAGCTACACAGTCAGCAGCGGCTCGATCACCGTTCCGGGTGTTCCCGGTCGCAGCGGCGCGCTGCTGGTGCTGGGATCGGCCATGCCCGCCACGCCTCCGGCAGCAGTGACCGATCTGGCCGTTACCAGCGAAAGTAGCGGCGAAATCGGCCTGAACTGGAGCGCCGCTGTAGGGGCCGAGGACTACCAGGTTTACCGCAGCCTGTTGAGCGGCGGCGGGTACAGCCTGGTTACCACGGCGAGCAGCACCAGCTACACCGATACAGGGCTCGAAGATGGCCGGAACTACTACTACGTGGTGGTCAGCCGCGCCTCGTCTGGCCTCGCCAGCGACAACTCCAACGAGGCTGGCGGCATACCGCATGCTAACATCGGCTGGTGCAACGTGCAGTGGCCTTACACCATCGAGCATACCGTTGGCGTGACGCCCACCGAGGATATCTACGGGCAGGTGTGGATCGATGGCATAACCCAGCAGTCCGGACAGACGCCAGGGCTGCTATCGCAGGTCGGCTTCGGCCCCCCGGGCTCGGATGCCGGCGGCTCAGGCTGGACATGGGTCGATGCGACCTTCAATGTAGACAGCAGCAACAACGATGAGTATAAGGGCCAACTGTTGCCTGAGGCAGCCGGGACTTACGACTACCTGTACCGCCACAGCACGACCAATGGACAGGCATGGACATACTGTGATCGGGATGGCATCGCTGCCCCGGATGGCTATGCCAACCCCGGCGTTCTGACGGCTACCCCATCGGCCGATACCACCCCGCCCGGCGCACCTGCCAATCTGCGGGTGGTGGACTGGAGCAACAGCTTCATCGAGATGGCATGGGACGCGTCAACCGATGCCGACCTGTACGGGTACGACCTGTTCCGGAGCGCTGACGGCACGACGCCCGGTGAGCACATTGCACGGGTCCTGGCGCCGGACGCCACATACCGCGACGAGAATGTGGTGAGTGGAACAGAGTACACCTACGTCGCCCAGGCGCTCGATACCAGCTTCAACCGCTCGGGTTACTCCAACGCCATCACTCAGCGAGCGGAGCAAAAGATGGTCGCTGTCACCTTCCGGGTACGCGTGCCTGAGTACACCCCCGGCACGGTTTACATCGCTGGCGATTTACCTGGGCTTCCCTCCTGGAACCCCGGGGCAACGCCGATGACCCAGGTGGCGGGCTCGCCTGAGCTATGGGAGATTGCACTCAGCATTCCTGACGGCACCGCCGGGCAGTATAAGTACACACGTGGAAGCTGGGAGATGGTCGAGCAGTGGGGGGCGATCACCGGGCTGACCAACCGGCAGGTTGCCATCAGCTACGGCACGGCCGGCACCCAGCTGGTCGATGATACCGCCACCGATTGGGGCAGTGGCCCTGACGATCACAAGGCGATACAGCACTGGCGTGACCCGCTGGTTATTTCCCATACCCCTCAAGCAGACACCACCGATGTGGCGCTCGATACTCTCATCACTGTAACCTGGAGCGCCGCGATGGATGAGGCGACTGATTTCGTGGTCACCGGCCCATCGGGCGAGGCTGCGGGCTCCTTCAGCCTTGATGCTACAGGAACGGTCCTGACCTTTACACCCGCTGCACCACTGGACGAGGACGCAACCTACACCGTCGATGTCACGGGAGAGGTCGATGCAGGCGGGAACGTTCAGCAGGTGCCGGTTTCGTGGTCGTTTACCACCATCGATATAGATACCCACGGCCCGATGACGAGCAGCGTCAGCGCCACCCCGAACCCCGCACTCCTGGCGAGTGAGGTAACGCTGACTGCCACGGTGGATGATACGGCCACCGGAGGCTCGACCATCGCCGCAGCGGAATACAGCAGCGATGGCGGCGCAACCTGGGCACCGATGCTGGCCTCGGATGGTTCGTTCGATGAGCCCCAGGAAGAGATCGGCGTGTCTCTCACTGCGCCGCTGCTCCCCGGAGACATCGCCCTCTGTGTCCGGGGTACCGACAGCGCCGGCAACACCGGAGCAGAAGCGTGTACCACTCTGGTGGTGTACGAAAACAACCTGCTTACCAATGGCTCCTTCGAGCTGGATGAAGACGGCGACCGTATTCCGGATGAGTGGACAGCCTTCAACTTCCGGCGCGCCGATGGGCAGGACTGCAGCGTGGCGCACAGCGGAGAATGCTCGGTGAAGATCACGAGCGGGCGCAAACCTAAATATCTGGTACAGCGGGTCAGCGTCGATGGCTCGGCGGGCGATACCCTGACACTCAGCTTGTGGGCTCAAGGGAAATGGATGGATCGATGGGTTGGCGCATCTGTCCGCGTGGCCATCTTCTATGAGAACGGCTCGCGGCGGTACTTCAGCCTGCGGCTGCCAGGCGGCAGCTACGATTGGCAGCAGCTCGAGCTGAGCATCACCGCCAGGCGGGACTATCACAGCATCGAGGTATCGATTACGCGCTGGGGCAAGCACGGACGGCTGTGGCTGGATGACGTGAAGATAGTCAGAGACTGATATTGGGTAAGAATGCCCCTGTGTTTGCAGGGGCATTCTTACTCACCCGGCACTCAGCACTGCGGAACAAAGAATGAACGAAGGACGGATGCAGAACGGATGAGGATGACCCGGGAACAGCTCAGATACGGCTAGGCCATCTTTACTCAGCATTGTCTCCAATAGGAGGTGCCGATGAGCAAAATAATCACCAATGATAATAGAAATAGGGCTCGACGCGGAAAAGTGGGAAATGTCATCCAAGTTTGGCAAGTGAGGTATGCTAAGCCTGTTTTTCGCGCTTTAATTCCATTCGAAAAGGCTGTTTTCACGAGCCTCCGGAGTGGAGTTTACAGTTAACAGTTAACAGTTTATAGTCCACAGTTCCCTACTACTCCTCGACGCTGGTTACGGATGGGTATCCATCCGTCGATATTCATCCGTAACCGGTAAAGTGCAGATTTTAATCTGCGAGTGTT